>NZ_JBFPFM010000013.1:0-80286 GCF_047977705.1 Curtobacterium sp. LFS084 | reverse complement strand
GACTTGCATGTGTTAAGCACGCCGCCAGCGTTCGTCCTGAGCCAGGATCAAACTCTCCGTAAAAAATTACAGATCCGACACCCGAAAGCATCGAACCGAGTTGATTCTGACCGTTGACTGTCTACTGACAATCTTCAATCCAAAAGGAATTGTCTCCGACCCAACCTGCCGAAGCAGACCAGGCACGGGGTCAATAAATTGGCATTGACAATGTGCACGCTGTTGAGTTCTCAAGGACCAGACGCACTCCCCACTCGACCCCGAAAGAGGTTCCGCCAGAGAGGCTTTCGTTCTTGGTAGTCACCGGCCAGGCACGAAGCCTGCGTCGGACCCAGAGGCCCTGTGGCTCATCCCGAGGGAGAGAACCGGTGGAGTAGTCATCCTAGGCGTCGAAGCGATCCAGCGCAAGGCCAGGTCTGAACTTCAGTGGAGGATGGTCCCGCTTGAGGCCGGCAGGCTCTGGGCTCTCGCTCCAGCCGCTCCGCCGCACCTTTGGGGTGACGAGTAAGAACTATACGCAGCTCTGAGCGGGTGCGCCAAGACGCGCCACATCCCGGGCGTGTCGCGTTCTGCAACAACCGGTGCCGAACGCAGCGATGCCCGGCTCCCACCAGGGGAACCGGGCATCGACGGGCCGGGACGATCAGGACAGCGTCACGCCGGCGAGGGTCTTCTTGCCACGACGGAGCACGACCACCCCGCCGGGCAGGGCGAGGCCGGACAGCTGCGCGGTCGCGTCGTCGGCTCGGGCGTTGTTCACGTAGACGCCGCCCTGGTCGATCGCGCGGCGGGCCTCGCCGAGGGACTTCACCAGCTCGGTGTCGACGAGCGCCCGGGCGACGTCGGCGTCACCCGGCAACACCACGGACCCCGGGAGCTCCGCGATCGCCGACCGGAGCGTGCCGGCGTCGAGCGCACCGAGGTCGCCGTTGCCGAACAGGGCCGCCGCCGCATCGATCGCCGCCTGCGTTGCCTCGACCCCGTGCACGACGGCCGTCACCTCGAACGCGAGGGTCCGTTGCGCCTCTCGTCGGAAGGGTTCGTCGGCCACGGCCTGCTCGAGCCGCTCGATCTCGGCGCGGGACAGGAACGTGAACTGCCGCAGCCGGGCGACCACGTCGGCGTCCGCCGTGTTGAGCCAGAACTGGTAGAAGGCGTACGGCGACGTCATCTCCGGGTCGAGCCAGATCGCGTTGCCCTCGCTCTTGCCGAACTTCGTGCCGTCGGAGTTCGTGATCAGCGGCGTGCCGAGCGCGTGCACGGTCGCACCCTCGGTCCGTCGGATGAGCTCCGTCCCCGAGGTGAGGTTGCCCCACTGGTCCGACCCACCCGTCTGCAGCGTGCACCCGTACTGCAGGAAGAGTTCGCGGTAGTCCAGCCCTTGCAGGATCTGGTAGCTGAACTCGGTGTAGCTGATGCCCGCGTCGGAGTTCAGACGCGCGGCCACGGCGTCCTTCTTGAGCATGGAGTTCACGCGGAAGTACTTGCCGATGTCCCGCAGGAAGTCGATCGCCGACAGCGGTGCCGTCCAGTCGAGGTTGTTCACCAACCGCACGCCGTTCTCGCCGTCCGGGCTGAGGAACCGTGAGACCTGCCCCTGCAGACGCGTCACCCACTCCCCCACGGTCTCGCGCGTGTTGAGCGTGCGCTCGGCGGTCGGCCGGGGGTCGCCGATCAGGCCGGTGGATCCGCCGACCAGTGCCAGGGGCTTGTGGCCGGCCAGCTGGATCCGACGCATCGTGAGCAGCTGCAGGAGGTTGCCGCAGTGCAGGGAGGCTGCGGTCGGGTCGAAGCCGCAGTAGTACGTGATCGGCTCACCGTCGAGGGCCTCCTCGAGTGCCGTCTCGTCGGTGGAGACGTGCACCAGATCACGCCAGCGCAGTTCGTCCCAGACCGAGGCGAAGGTCGGGTCGTTCTGCTGGCGCGTCAGGACATCGTGAGCGGATTCACTGGACACCCAGCCATCGTAGCGGCGCAGACGGGCCAGGAGGCGCGGGTCGGCCGTGCCGGTGGGGATCAGTCGAGCGCACCCCTGTGCCGCCGGTACGGCGACACCGTCGGGTCGCCGGTGAGCCAGAAGCGCCAGGGGAACCGCGCGCCGCCGGCGACGCCGGCGACACCGGTGCGCGGTCCGCGCGAGATCCTTGGGACGGTGCCCGTCCCGGTCGGGCCGGGCACCGTCTCGGACAGGAGCTCCTCGACGACGCGAGCCGGGCCGTCGGAGGCGAGCCGCGCCTCCAGGCCGGGAGCCAACGTGAGCCGGTACGGGCCGGACCCGTCGAGGAGCGCGCTGCCGTCGTCCTCGCCGAGGACCGCACCGAGCGCGCCGCCGAGGTTGCCGGGCCCACGCGCCAGGGCGACGTCCGCGACGGCCGCACCACGTCGGGCCCGCGCCGTCTCGACCCCGTCGACGACCTGCGCCCCGCGGAGCAGCGTGCCGGAGGACGTGCCGTCCGGACCGCCGACCACGTTCACGCAGGTGTGGATGCCGTACGAACGGTAGGCGTAGAGGGTCCCGGGCGGTCCGAACAGGTGGCGGTTCCGCGGAGTCGGACCGCGGTGGCCGTGCGACCCGGGGTCGGTGGGGCCGGCGTAGGCCTCGACCTCGGTGATGCGCAGGGTCACACCCCTGCCCGCGATCGTCGCACCGAGCAGCGCGGGTGCGGAGACCGGAGCCGGCTCGGAGAGCAGCGCGAGCGTGTGGTGGGTCATCGGGTGAAGGGCGCGCCCTCCGCCAGGTCGTGGACGCGTCGGGTGAGCGACGCGAGCTGCTCGGCGACCCGGTCCGGCGCCGTGCCGCCGATCCCCGCACGCGATGCGACCGAGCCCTCGATCGTGAGGACGCTGCGGACCTCGGGGGTGAGGTGCTCGGAGACCGTCCGGTACTCGTCGTCGGTGGGGTCGTCGAGTTCGATGCCCCGCTCCTCGCAGTACCGGACCAGGGCGCCGGAGACCTCGTGCGCGTCACGGAACGGCACCCCCTGCCGGACCAGCCACTCGGCGACGTCCGTCGCGAGCGAGAAGCCCTGGGGAGCGAGCTCGGCCATCCGGTCGGTGTCGAAGGTCAGGGTCGCGATCATGCCGGTGAAGGCGGGGAGCAGGACCTCGAGGGTGGTGACCGAGTCGAAGACGGGCTCCTTGTCCTCCTGCAGGTCCCGGTTGTAGGCCAGCGGCAGGCCCTTGAGTGTCGCGAGCAGGCCCGTCAGGTTGCCGATGAGCCGACCGGACTTGCCCCGGGCGAGTTCGGCGATGTCCGGGTTCTTCTTCTGCGGCATGATGCTCGACCCGGTCGAGAACGCGTCGTGGAGCCGGACGAACCCGAACTCCTTCGTGTTCCAGAGGATCACCTCTTCCGCCAGGCGGGACACGTCGATGCCGATCTGGGCGAGGACGAACGCGAACTCGGCGACGACGTCGCGTGCCGCCGTCGCGTCGATCGAGTTGTCCGCGGGGCGGGCGAAGCCGAGCTCGTGGGCGATCGCCGACGGGTCGAGTCCCAGCGAGCTGCCGGCGAGGGCACCGGCACCGTAGGGGCTGACGCTCGCGCGGTCCGCCCAGTCCCGGAGTCGCTCGAGGTCGCGGACGAGCGGCCACGCGTGGGCGAGCAGGTGGTGTGCGAGCAGGACCGGCTGTGCGTGCTGCAGGTGCGTCCGGCCCGGCATGATCGCGCCGGGGTGCTCGCTCGCCTGCTGCGAGATCGCGTCCACCAGGTCGATGACGAGGTGGCCGATGCGGCGGCCGTGGTCGAGCATGTGCATCCGGCCGAGCGTGGCGATCTGGTCGTTGCGGCTCCGGCCGGCCCGCAGCTTGCCGCCGAGCTCGGGGCCGAGATCGGCGATGAGCAGGCGCTCGAGGGCGCCGTGCACGTCCTCGTCGCTGTCGGCCGGCTGCAGGGAGCCGTCGGCGTGCGCGGCCTCGAGGCGGTCGAGTCCGGCGAGCATCCGCTCGAGTTCGTCCGCCGACAGGTACCCGGCGGTGGCGAGGGCCCGGGCGTGGGCCCTCGAACCGGCGATGTCGTAGGGGGCGAGCTGCCAGTCGAAGTGGGTCGATCGGGAGAGGGCGGCGAGCTCGGCGCTCGGGCCGTCGGCGAAGCGGCCACCCCAGAGGGCGCCGGTGTTGGTGGCGTCGGTCTTGGCGGCGGGCTGGTTCGCGTCGGTCATGGTTCTCTCGTCATCCGGTCGAGCGGTGCTGGGGCGGTGGTGCGGGGTCGGGGTTTGGGTGCCGGGTCGGGGTCCTGGGTGCCGGGTCCGGGGGTCGGGGTTCTGGGTGCCGGGTCGGGGTCCTGGGTGCCGGGTCCGGGTCCGGGGTTCGCGGTTCGGGGTCGGGGTTCGGGGTGCCGGGTCCGGGGGTCGCGGTCTGGGGTCCGGGTCAGTTCGCGAGGTCCCGTCGGGCGGAGATCTTGCTCGGCAGCGACCAGATGTCGATGAAGCCCTTCGACCGCGACTGGTCGAAGGCGTCCCCCGTCTCGGAGGTCGCGAGCTCGAAGTCGTAGAGGCTCTGGCTCGACCGACGACCCGTGACGACCGCGCGGCCCGCGTGCAGCCGGAGCCGGACGTCGCCCGAGACGTGCTGCTGGGTGTGGGCGATGAAGGCGTCGAGGCTCCGCTTGAGCCCGCTGAACCACAGTCCGTCGTAGACCAGGTCGGCCCAGTCCGACTCGACGCGTCGCTTGTACCGGTTCACGTCGCGCTCGAGGGTCAGGTTCTCGAGCTCCTCGTGCGCCGCGATCAACGCCACGGCAGCCGGGGCCTCGTAGACCTCGCGCGACTTGATGCCGACGAGGCGGTCCTCGACCACGTCGATGCGGCCGACACCGTGCTTGCCGGCGAGCGCGTTGAGCTCCTGCACGACGCGCAGGACGCTGAAGCGCTGGCCGTCGATGGCGACCGGCACGCCCCGCTCGAAGGTGATCGTCACCTCGTCCGGGTCACGCGGGACGGTCGGGTCCTGCGTGTACGCGTAGAGCTCCTCGACCGGCGCGGTCCACGGGTCGTCGAGGAACCCGGTCTCGACCGCACGACCCCACACGTTCTGGTCGACGGACCACGGCGACCGCTCCGACTGCCCGATCGGCAGACCCCGCTGCCGGGCGTGGGCGAAGGCCTCGTCTCGGGACAGCGCGAGGTCCCGGACGGGCGCGATGCTCGTCAGGTCGGGGGCGATCGCCGCGACCGCGGCCTCGAACCGGACCTGGTCGTTGCCCGTGCCCGTGCACCCGTGGGCGACGCTGTCGGCGCCGAGCTGCTTCGCCGTGAGCGCCAGGTGCTTCGCGATGAGCGGCCGACTCAACGCGGAGACGAGCGGGTAGCGCTTCTGGTACGACGCGTTCGCCTGCAGCGCGGGCACGAGGTAGTCGTCCGCGAACTCGTCCTTGGCGTCGACGACGATCGACTCGACGGCGCCGCAGTCGAGTGCGCGCTGCCGGATCGCCGCCAGGTCCTCGCCGCCCTGGCCCACGTCCACCGCGAGCGCGACGACGTCCTTGCCGGTGGCCTCACGCAGCCAGCCGATACCGACGGACGTGTCGAGTCCGCCGGAGTACGCGAGGACGACGCGGTCTGCCACGGTGGTCTCCCTCGGTCAGGCGGTCGCCGGGGCGCTGGTCGCCGGGGTGCCGGTGGCGTTCGCTGCCAGGAGCCAGGCGAGCAGTGCCTTCTGGGCGTGGAGCCGGTTCTCCGCCTCGTCCCAGATGATGCTGCGCGGACCGTCGATGACCTCGGCCGTGACCTCGAAGCCCCGGTCGGCCGGCAGGCAGTGCATGAAGACGGCGTCGTCGGCGGCGTGCGCCATCATCGCGTCGTCCACGCGGTACCCGTTGAACGTGTCCAGGCGCGCCTGCTTCTCGTCTTCCTTGCCCATCGACACCCAGGTGTCCGTGACGACGACGTCCGCACCGGCGACGGCCGCGACCGGGTCCGTCACGACGAGGACCGACCCGCCGGTCTCGGCAGCGCGGCGCTCGGCGTCGGAGACGACATCGGCGGCGGGCGAGAACGCGGACGGCGCCGCGACCCGCACGTGCATGCCGGCGGTGGCTCCGGCGAGCAGGTAGGACTGCGCCATGTTGCTCGCGCCGTCGCCGACGAACGCCACGGTCTGCCCGGCGAGGGTGCCGCGGTGCTCGCGGATGGTCAGCAGGTCGGCGAGCAGCTGGCAGGGGTGGAAGTCGTCGGACAGGGCGTTGACGACGGGCACGCTCGTGTTCGCCGCCATCTCCTCGAGTCCGGCCTGACCGTAGGTGCGCCACACGATCGCCGAGACCATGCGCTCGAGGACCCGCGCGGTGTCCGTCGGGGTCTCCTTGCCGCCCAGCTGGCTGTTGGCGGTGGAGATGATGAGCGGGCTGCCGCCGAGGTCGGAGATCCCGACGTGGAACGACACCCGCGTCCGCGTCGACGACTTGTCGAAGATCACGGCGACGCTCTGCGGCCCGGCGAGGGGCTTCGCGCCCCAGCGGTCGGCCTTCATCTGTTCGGCGAGGTCGAGGATCGCGGACTGCTCCGCCTGGCTGAGGTCGTCGTCCCGGAGGAAGTGACGGGTCATGCTGAGGTCTCCTGGGTGGTGGCGCCCTGCTCGGCGGCGACTGCGGCGAGGCTCTCGCCGAGGATCGACACGAACTCGTCGATCTCGGCGTCGGACACGATGAGCGGCGGCGCGATGCGCAGGCTCGACTCGTTCGGGGCGTTGATGATCAGACCGCGCTCGAGCGCGGCGGCGTTGACGGCGGCGGCGATCGGACCGGTGAGTCCGACCCCGATGAGCAGGCCGGATCCGCGGACCTCCTCGACGAGGGGTGACCCGATGCCCTGGATGCCCGCGCGGATGCGCTCCCCCTTCGTCACCGCACCGGACACGAGGTCCGCGCGCTCGATCTCGGCGAGGACGGCGTTCGCCACCCGGGTGCCGAGGGGGTTGCCGCCGAACGTGGAGCCGTGCTGGCCGGCCGAGAACAGGTCGGACGCCCAGCCGAAGGTGACGAGCGCCCCGATCGGGAAGCCGCCGGCGATGCCCTTGGCGACCGTGACGGCGTCCGGCTGGAAGCCGTGCCCCTGGTACGTGAACCAGTTGCCGGTGCGGCCGACACCCGTCTGGATCTCGTCGAGGATCAGCAGCGCGCCGTGCTCCTCGGTCAGGCGACGGGCGGCGAGGAGGAAGCCCTCGGGCAGGTCGACCACGCCGGCCTCGCCCTTGATCGGCTCGAGGATCAGCGCGGCCACGGTGTCGTCGAGGGCCGCCTCGAGGGCGTCGACGGACGTGTCGATGTGCTCGACACCCGGGACCATCGGCAGGAAGTCTTCTTGCAGGGCGGGCTTGCCGGTGAGCGCGAGCGCACCCATCGTGCGGCCGTGGAAGCCCTGCTTCAGGGCGAGGATGCGGGTCTTCCGGCCGTCGGCGCCCTTGTTGAGGCGCGCGAGCTTGAAGGCGGCCTCGTTCGCCTCGGCGCCGGAGTTGCCGAAGTACACCCGGCCGGCGTCCCCGGCACCCGTGATGCGCTTGAGTCGCTCGGCGAGCTCGAGCTGCGGCGGCGTCGCGAAGTAGTTCGAGACGTGCACGAGCTTCGCGGCCTGGTCGCTGATCGCCTCGACCAGCGCGGGGTGCGCGTGGCCGAGCGAGTTGACGGCGATGCCGGCGAGGAAGTCGAGGTACTCGTTGCCGTCGACGTCCCAGACGCGGCAGCCCTGGCCACGTTCGAGCATGATCTTCGGCGGGGTCAGGGATCGCATCAGCGACGCCCCGAACCGGTCGTTCCAGGTCTCGGTCTGCGTCTCGGTGCTCACTGCTGCTGTCCCTTCTCGGTCGTGCTGGCCACGTGTTGGCCGGTGCCGCTGTCGGTCGACGGTGCTGCGACGCGTCGGCCGATCTCGGCGTGGGTCATCTGGTTCTCGGTGCGTCGGCTGGGGTCCGGGATCACCTCGGTGCCGGCACCGCGCAGGGTGAAGACCTCGAGCAGGATCGAGTGCGGGATGCGCCCGTCGATGATCGTCGCCCCGCCGACCCCGCCGACCACGGCGTCGAGGCACGCGGTCATCTTGGGGATCATGCCCGACTCGAGCGACGGCAGGAGTGCGCGCAGTTCCTCGACCGCGATGAGGTCGACGATCGAGTCGCGGTCCGGCCAGTTGCGGTAGAGGCCCGGGACGTCGGTGAGCATCATGAGCTTCGACGCCTTGAGGGCGATCGCGAGCGCTCCGGCCGCGGCGTCGGCGTTCACGTTGAGCGCCTGGTCGGGGTGGGCGTCGTCGATCGCGATGCTCGACACCACCGGGATGCGACCGGCCTCGATCGCGGCGAGCACCCCGGACGGGTCCACGTGCGTGATGTCGCCGACGTGTCCGAGGTCGAAGTGCTCGCCGTCGACGACGACGCCCTTCTTCTCGCCGGTGAACAGCGAGCCGCCGTCACCGAACACGCCCACCGCGAGGCCCTCGCCGTGCTCGTTCACCAGGTCGACGATCTCGCGGTTGACCTCGCCCGCGAGCACGTCGCGGACGACCGTGATCGCCTCGGTCGTGGTGACGCGGTACCCGCCGCGGAACTCGGACTCGATGCCCTGTTCCTTGAGGGCGGCGGAGATCTGCGGGCCGCCGCCGTGCACGACGACCGGGTGCAGGCCGGCGTAGCGGAGGTAGACCATGTCCTCGGCGAACGCGCGCTTGAGGTCCCCGTTGATCATCGCGTTGCCGCCGAACTTGACGACGACGATCTTGCCCGAGAACCGCTTCAGCCACGGCAGGGACTCGATGAGCGTCGCGGCCTTGACGGTCGCGAGCTCGTGCTCTTCTTCCTTCGAGAGGAATCCGGTGTCGTCGGCCATCAGCTGGAGTACGCGCTGTTCTCGTGCACGTAGTCGTGCGTGAGGTCGTTCGTCAGGATCGTCGCCGCGTGCGGGCCGACCCCGAGGTCGATCAGCACGTGCGTGTCGCGTGGGGTCAGGTCGACGCGGTCGCTCGGCTCGTCGGGTGCGCCGGCGTGGCAGACGCGCACGCCGTTCATCGAGACGTCGACGGCGTAGGGGTCGAAGTCGGCGTCGGTGGTGCCGATCGCCGCGAGCACCCGGCCCCAGTTCGGGTCGTTGCCGAACACCGCGGCCTTGAACAGGTTGTTGCGGGCGACGCTCCGCCCGACCGTGACGGCGTCGTCCTCGGTCGCGGCGTGCACGACCTCGATCGCGATGTCGTGGCTCGCGCCTTCCGCGTCCTGCTGCAGCTGCCGTGCGAGGTCCGCGCAGACGGCGGTCAGGGCCTCTTGGAAGTCACCGACCTCGGGGGTGACGCCGCTCGCTGCCGAGGACATCAGCACGACGGTGTCGTTCGTCGACATGCAGCCGTCGGAGTCGACGCGGTCGAACGTGACCCGCGTGGCCGCGCGGAGCGCCTGGTCGAGGTCGTCGGAGCCGAGGACCGCGTCGGTCGTGATGACGACGAGCATGGTCGCGAGGCCCGGCGCGAGCATGCCGGCGCCCTTGGCCATCCCGCCGACGGTCCAGCCGTCCTCGGAGACGACCGACTGCTTCGGCTTCGTGTCCGTGGTCATGATCGCGGTCGCCGCGTCCGGGCCGCCGTCGGACGACAGGGCCGCACTCGCGAGGTCGACGCCCCGCAGGACGTTGTCGCGGAAGGTCTGGTCGCCGACCCCGATCAGCCCGGTCGAGCAGACGACGACGTCACCCGCGCCGATGCCCAGTGCCGCGCCGACCGCCTCGGCCGTGAGGTGGGTGGTCTGGAAGCCGAAGGGGCCGGTGAAGCAGTTCGCACCGCCGGAGTTGAGGACCACCGCGCGCGCCACACCGTCACCGACGACCTGGCGCGACCAGATGACGGGGTGTGCCTGTGCCCGGTTGCTCGTGAACACCGCGGCGACCGCGGCCGCCGGTCCGTCGTTGACGACGAGGGCGACGTCCGGCGTGCCGCTCGACTTGAGCCCCGCCGTCACGCCCGCCGCGCGGAACCCCGCTGCCGCGGTGACGCCCTGGAGGCCCGGGTCGCCCTGGGTGGACTGGGTTGCGTCTGCGCTCACGGTGCGACTCCGTCCGTGCTGAGGCCGAGGGTCTCCGGGAAGCCCAGGGCGATGTTCGTGGACTGGACCGCCGCTCCGGCGGTGCCCTTCGCGAGGTTGTCGAGGGCACTGACCGCGACGACGCGGCCTGCGGCCTCGTCCACCGCGATGCCGACCAGGCAGGTGTTGGCACCGATCGTGTCCGCCACCCGGGGGAACTCGCCCTCGGGCAGGAGGTGCACGAAGGGCTCGTCGGCGTAGGCCTGCTCCCACGCGAGGCGGACGTCGCGCGCGCTCACGCCGGGGGCGAGCTTCGCGGTCGTCGTCGCGAGGATGCCGCGGGCCATCGGGACGAGGACCGGCGTGAACGAGATCGTCACGTCGGCGGCCCCGGCGACCACGAGGTTCTGCTGGATCTCGGGGACGTGCCGGTGCGTCCCGCCGACCGCGTAGGCACTGGCGGAGCCCATGATCTCGGACGCCAGGTAGGTGGTCGCGAGCTTCTTGCCGGCACCGCTCGGACCGACGCTGAGGACGGCGACGAGGTCGTCCGACTCGACCAGGCCGGCCTGGATGCCCGGCTGGATGCCGAGCGTCACCGCGGTCACGTTGCACCCGGGGACGGCGATCCGCTTGGTCCCGACGAGGGCCGCGCGCTGCCGTCCTTGCGTCTCGATGTCGTCGACGTCCCGCCACTCGTCGGCCGACCCGGGCGTCGGTGCCGCGTGCAGCAGCTCCGGCAGGCCGTAGGTCCACGCGCCGTGGTACTCGCCGCCGTAGAACGCTTCCCACGCCGCCGGGTCCGTCAGCCGGTGGTCCGCCCCGCAGTCCACGACCAGGGCGTCACCACCGAGTTCCTCGGTGATCGCGCCGGACTGCCCGTGCGGCAGCGCGAGGAACACCACGTCGTGTCCGCGCAGGTTCTCCGCCGTCGTCTCGACGAGGGTCAGGTGCGACAGCGAGCGGAGGTGCGGCTGCGTCGCGATGAGCGGCTGTCCGGCGTTCGAGAACGCCGTCACCGTCCTGACGTCGAACTCGGGATGGGCGGAGAGCACGCGCAGGAGCTCACCGCCCGCGTAGCCGGAGGCTCCCGCCACGGCGACGGATACGGACATGGGATTCCACCTTTGGTCGGACTGGTCGTCGAGAGAGTCGGAGGCGGCGGCCCCGGGCGGTGCTGGTCCCGATGGGATCAGTCGCGCAGGGTCGCCCCGAATCGCTCGCCGGCACGTCGGACTGCGCCGTCACGGGCCTCGGTGGCCTCGGCAGCGGTCAGCGTGCGGTCCGTGGCGCGGAAGCGCAGCGCGAACGTCAGGGACTTCTGTCCCTCGTCCACGCCGGAGCCCCGGTAGTCGTCCACGAGCCGAGCATACTCCAACAGGTCTCCGGCACCACCGCGGACGGCGTCCAGCACGTCACCCGCCGGGACGTCGGCACCCACCACGAGGGAGAGGTCCTGCGTCGCCGCCGGGTAGGAGACGATCGGGGCGACCGACACGAGCTCGGGTGCCGCAGCGACGAGGGCGTCGAGGTCGAGCTCGACGACCGCGACCACCCGCGGCAGCACCGCGGCCTCGGTCAGCTCGGGCAGGAGCTCGCCAGCGACGCCGACGACGCGCCCGCCGACGAGGAGCGCCGCCGCGCGACCAGGGTGCAGGGACGGGTGCGTCGTCTGCGCGACCGTGAGGTCCACGCCGACGGCCCAGGCGACCGAGCGGGCGACGTCGAGCGCGTCCGCGATGCCGTACGGCTCGGGCTGCACGCCGGGCTGCTTCACGACCCGGTTGCCGGTGAGCAGCGCGGACACGTGGAACGGCTGCGCGGGCAACGACGCGTCGAGCGCGGCCAGGGTGTCGCTGTCGGGCAGGGCCGCACCGGCCGGCACCGTGTCGGTCCCGAGCGTCTCGCCCGCGACCGGCAGGAACACCCGCGAGGTCTCGTACAGCGCGACGTCGACGAGCCCCCGGGACACGTTGCGGCGGGCGGCGTCGACGAGCGCCGGGACGCCGCTGCGCCGGAGGAGGCTCTGCTCGCTGTCGAGGGCGTTGGCCAGGACGACGCTCGGGCCGCCCGCGCCGTCGATGCCCGGGTACGCGTCCTGCGTGGCCTGGGACACGAAGGGTGCGGTGACGACCTCGACCAGCCCGTCGGCGGCCAGTGCGGCGGCGACGCGACGCCGTGCCTGCTGGTGCCCGGAGAGCCCGCGGCCGGGCGGTGCGACGGGGAGGACGCTCGGGATCCGGTCGTAGCCGACGATGCGCGCGACCTCTTCGACGAGGGTGGTGTCGTCGGTGAGGTCGGGGCGCCAGGTCGGCGGGGTGACGGCGAGGGTGTCGCCGTCGACGTCGACCGACGCACCGATCGCGCGGAGGGTGTCGACGACCTCGGCGTCGGTGTAGTCGACGCCGACCAGCTCGGACGGACGGGCGATGCGCATCGTGACCGTCGGGCGGGGCTCGGTGTCGACGAGCGTCGAGCCGAGGGCGTCTGCGGTGCCGCCGGCGAGCTCGACGAGCAGGTCGACGGCACGGTTCGCGGCGGCCTCGGCGACGAGCGGGTCGACGCCGCGCTCGAAGCGTCGGGACGCCTCGCTCGGGAGCTTGTGCCGACGCGCCGTCCGGGCGATGGACACCTGGTCGAAGCCCGCCGCCTCGATCAGGACGTCGGTGGTCCGGTCGGAGATCTCGGTCCGGGCGCCACCCATCACGCCGGCGAGGCCGACGGGACCGGCGTCGTCGGTGATGACGAGGTCTTCGGGGTCGAGCGTCCGGTCGACGTGGTCGAGGGTCGTCAGGGTCTCGCCGGCGATCGCACGACGGACGCCGAGCCCACCCTGCAGCGTGGCGAGGTCGTACCCGTGCAGCGGCTGGCCGAGCTCGAACATGACGTAGTTCGTGACGTCGACGGGCAGCGAGATCGACCGGACACCGGCGAGGGCGAGACGCGAGACCATCCACGCCGGGGTCGTCGCGGTCGGGTCGATCCCGCGGACGACGCGGGTGACGAACGTGTGCGCGCCCACCCGGCCCCGGATCGGCGCAGTGTCGTCGATCGTGACGGGGAAGCCCTCGCCCGATCGGGGCGTGACGCGCTCGACCGGGTCGTGGAAGGTCGCACCGGTCGCGTGGGCGTACTCGCGGGCGACGCCGCGCATGCTCAGCACGTACCCGCGGTCCGGCGTGACGTTGATCTCGACCGCGGCGTCGTCGAGCCCGAGGAGCGCGATGGCGTCGGCGCCGACCTCGGGTTCCATGCCGAGGTCCGCGAAGCGGAGGATGCCGTCGTGCTCGTCACCGAGGCCGAGCTCGCGGGCCGACGCGATCATGCCGTCGGACACGTGCCCGTACGTCTTGCGCGCGGCGATCGGGAACGGCCCGGGCAGGACCGCGCCCGGGAGCGTCACGACGACGAGGTCGCCGACGTCGAAGTTGTGCGCGCCGCAGACGATGCCGCGGGGCTCGGGCTCGCCGACGTCCACCTGGCACCAGTTGATCGTCTTGCCGTTCTTCTGCGGCTCGGGCTCACGCTCGAGCACCCGGCCGACGACGATCGGACCCGTGAGGTCGTACGTGTGGACGTCCTCTTCCTCGAAGCCCACCGACACGAGCGCCGCGTGGACGTGCTCGAGGGAGACGTCATCGGGGAGGTCGACGGACTCGCCGAGCCAACGGAGTGGGACGCGCATCAGACCACCGTTCCGAACTGCTGCGAGAAGCGGATGTCGCCCTCGAGGAAGTCACGCATGTCGTTCAGGCCGTTGCGGAACTGCAGCGTCCGCTCGATGCCCATGCCGAACGCGAAGCCCTGGTACTCGGCCGGGTCGATGCCGGCGGCTCGCAGGACGTTCGGGTTCACCATGCCGCATCCGCCCCACTCGACCCACCGCGCGCCACCCTTGGCGTTCGGCTGCCAGACGTCCATCTCGGCGCTGGGCTCGGTGAAGGGGAAGTAGTTCGGACGGAGGCGGATCTGCGCCTCGGCCCCGAACATCTGGCGCGCGAAGTGCTCGAGCGTGCCGCGCAGGTGCGCCATGGTCAGGCCCTTGTCGATCGCGATGCCCTCGACCTGGGTGAACACCGGCAGGTGCGTGGCGTCGAGCTCGTCGGCGCGGTAGACCCGCCCCGGTGCGATGACGTAGAGCGGGAGGTCGCGCGAGAGCAGCGACCGCACCTGCACCGGCGAGGTGTGGGTGCGCATGACGAGGTGCCGCTCGACCGGCTCGACGAAGATCGTGTCGGCCATTGCCCGGGCAGGGTGGTCCGGGTCGAAGTTCAGCGCGTCGAAGTTGAACCACTCGTGCTCGAGCTCGGGGCCCTCCGCCACTTCCCACCCCATGCCGACGAAGATGTCGGCCACGGTCTCGTTGAGGAGCGACAGCGGGTGCCGGGACCCGGGCACCCGGCGGGTCGGGAGCGCCGTGACGTCGACGCGCTCGGCGTCGAGCCGTGCGCGTTCCTCGGCCTCGGCGAGCACGGACTCCTGCTCGGCGACCGCCTGGTTCACCCGGCCACGGGCCTGTCCGACGAGCTTGCCCGCGGCGGCCTTCTGTTCCGGCGGCACGCTGCGCATCGACGCGTTCATCCGCGCCAGCGCGGACTGTTCGCCGGTGTGCTCGGCCCTGGCCTGCTTCAGCTCGGCGACGGTCGTCGTGGCACGGACCGCAGCGAGGGCCCGGTCCACGGCGTCGGCGACGGCCGATTCGCTGATCTCGAGAGGTTCTGACACGAGGCCCAAGCCTACCGGCCCCTGGGATACCGCGGCCCGTCCCGCCGGACGGGTGGATCGACCCGGCGCGTCAGTCCCCTGTGGAGGACCGGGCCGTGCGCTGGGCGAACGCCGACTCGTACAGGCAGACGGACGCCGCGGTCGCGAGGTTCATCGACTCTGCCCGGCCGTAGATCGGCACCTTGACCGCACGGTCGACGAGGGCGAGGTCCTCGCTCGTCAGGCCGCGGGCCTCGTTGCCGAACACCCAGGCGGTCGGGCCGTCGAGCATGCCGTCGGCGCGGACCTCCGGCAGGTCGTCGCCCGAGACGTCGGCGGCGAGGATCGTGTAACCGAGGCCCCGGGCACGGCTCACCGCGTCGGCGAGGGTCACGCCGACCGACACCGGGACGTGGAAGAGCGATCCCGTGGTCGACCGGACCACCTTCGGGTTGTACGGGTCGACGCTGCGCCCGGTGAGGACCACCGCGTCGGCGCCGGCGGCGTCGGCCGCACGGATGATCGTGCCGGCGTTGCCCGGATCACGCACCTCCTCGAGGATCGCGACGATCCCCGGCAGGCCGCCCCGCGCCTCCTGGCCCGCGTCGTCGTCGGTCTCGACGACCGCACCCGGGTCGGGGAAGACATCCTTCACCGACGTCGGGAACTGCTGGCACACCGCGACGACGCCCTGCGGCGTCACGGTGTCGGCCATCGCGTCGAGCACCTGCTCCGTGACGAACCAGGTGTCGACGGGCGCGTCGTCGAGGCCGTAGCGCGCGGCGGCCGTCGGTGTCACGTAGAGCTCGCGGAGGAGCTCCGGGCGGTACTCGATGGCCTCGCGCACCGCCTGCGGCCCCTCGAGCAGGAACAGGCCCGTCTCGGCGCGCACGTCCTTCTTCGACAGCGCTGCGACGGCGCGGACACGGCCGGCCTTGGGGTTCTCGAGGAGATCGCTCACGGGACAAGTCTAGGAACGACGAAACCCCCGCCGGACCGGCGGGGGTTTCGGGAGCAGAAGAACTGACTACGCAGCCTTCGGGGCCGAGGTGTCGGCCGGGAGCGCCTTCTTGGCGGTCTCGACGAGCGCCGCGAAGGTCTCGGGGTTGTTCACCGCGAGGTCCGCGAGGATGCGACGGTCGACCTCGACGCCGGCCAGGCCGAGGCCCTGGATGAGGCGGTTGTAGGTCAGGCCGTTCGCACGCGACGCGGCGTTGATGCGCTGGATCCAGAGGCGACGGAACTCGCCCTTCTTCGCGTGACGGTCGCGGTACGCGTAGACGAGGGAGTGGGTGACCTGCTCCTTGGCCTTGCGGTACAGACGCGAACGCTGACCGCGGTAGCCCTCGGCGCGCTCGAGGATGACGCGGCGCTTCTTGGCGGCGTTGACCGCTCTCTTTACTCGTGCCATTGATCTATTCCTTTACGTTCTGCGGGGCTCAGTGGCCGAGGAGCTTCTTGACGTTCTTCGCGTCAGCCTTGGCGAGGACCTGGTCCTCGTTGAGGCGGGCCTTGCGCTTGGCGCTCTTGACCTCGAGGTTGTGACGCATACCGGCCTGCTGCTTCATGATCTTGCCGCTACCGGTGACCTTGAAGCGCTTCTTCGACCCGGAGTGGGTCTTCTGCTTGGGCATGGTGGTGCCTTTCCGTGGGATGGATGGGGGGCCGCGTCGTTGCGGGATCGGTCGGTGGGACCTATTCGGCGGGAGCTTCGGCCTGCTCGGACTCGGGAGCCACGTCCGTGGTCTCCTTGCCCTTCGCAGCGTGCTCCGACGCACGACGCTCGGCCTTCTGAGCAGCGCGCTTGGCGTTCTGCTCGCCCTTGACGTCGGACTTGTTCTTGAGCGGGGCGATGATCATCGTCATGTTGCGGCCGTCCTGGGTCGGACGCGACTCGACGACACCGAACTCGGCGATCTCCTCGGCGAACTTCTGGAGGAGACGGACACCCTGCTCCGGACGCGACTGCTCGCGACCACGGAAGAGGATCATCGCCTTCACCTTGTCGCCACCGAGGAGGAAGCCCTCGGCGCGCTTGCGCTTCGTCTCGTAGTCGTGCACGTCGATCTTCAGGCGGAACCGGACTTCCTTGAGGTCCGTGTTCACCTGGTTGCGACGGGCTTCCTTGGCCTTCTGAGCGGCCTCGTACTTGAACTTGCCGTAGTCCATGATCTTGGCCACGGGCGGCTTCGAGTTCGGCGCGACCTCGACCAGATCCAGCTCGGCTTCCTGCGCGAGGCGCAGTGCGACGGCGATGGGGACAACGCCGACCTGCTCGCCCTGGGGGCCGACGAGTCGGACCTCGGGGACGCGGATACGGTCGTTGGTACGGGGATCGGGAATGCGGAGCTCCTTCAATCAGGTGGTGGCCGTCCGGGGCGTTTGCCCTGGGCGACGGCACGAGAGAGGAGATCTGACGCACGGATCTTCGACCCGTTCGGCAGCCGCCCGACGCCGACCCCTGCGGGACGGCCGACCGGCGCGGACGCCGGTGGAGCGGTGTGGACCCGGTAGCCTGTGGTGCGCGGCCGCGGGTGGGAGAGACTCCTCTTTCGTGACGCTGAGCACGTGTTCGGCCTCGTTCGCACGAGTCCGGGCACGCAGACAGCATCTGCCGCGGAAGAGTCTAGCAGAGGAGCACCGTGACCGACACCCCATCCCCCGAGCCCGGCGAGGCCGCCCGCGACATCGCCGAGGTGCCGGCCGTCGAACTCATCAACACCGTGGCCGTGCACCTCCTCAGTGCGGCGGCCGTGAAGGTCGGCCTCGCGGACGACCCCGAGGAGCAGACCGACCTCGACGAGGCACGGAAGCTCATCACCGCGCTCGCGGGGCTCGTCACCGCCGCCGCGACGGAGATCGGGGACCAGCACGCCCGTCCACTGCGTGACGGCCTCCGCTCGGTGCAGCTCGCGTTCCGCGAGGCGTCGAGCATCCAGGACGCGCCGGGCGCGGGCCCCGGCGAGAAGTACACCGGCCCCGTCACCTGACGGGCGTCACCCGATGACCCACGGGAGGCGCGGTGCCCGCCGGCACCGCGCCTCCCGTCCGTCGTCCGGTCCCGTCCCGGGCCGCAGCCCTCGGTCGGTCGGTCGGTCGGTCGGTCAGGCCGCGCTGCGCGCGACCAGGCGCGTGACCGCGGCGAGCGGGATGCCGACCCAGTCGGGACGGTTGCGGGTCTCGTAGACGACCTCGTAGACGGCCTTGTCGAGCTCGAACGCGTCGAGCAGTTCGCGGTGTGCCCGCAGGTCCGATCCCGTCCCCCGCTGGTACCCGTCGAGGAACGCCGACCGTGCGTCGTGTGCCCACGCCCCGGCGTCGACGGGCTCGGCGTCCTGCGCGAGCGCACCGGCGACGTAGTCGAACGAGCGGAGCATGCCGGCGACGTCGCGGAGCGTGACGTCCGGCAGCGAGCGCTCGGTGAGCGGGCGGAGCGGTTCGCCCTCGAAGTCGAGGAAGACCCAGCCGCGGGGCTCCGGGGCGGCGAGCACCTGTCCGAGGTGCAGGTCGCCGTGGATCCGCTGCAGGTCCGGCCACTCGGCGTCGGCTGCCCGGGCGTACACCCCGCGGACGGCGTCGACGTGCTCGGCGATCGCCGGGGCCTCGCGTGCCGCGGCGTCCAGCCGGCCGTGCATCGTGGCGATCGCGGCCGTGCGGCGGGCCTCGTCGGCCGGTTCGGTCGGCAGGGCCTCGGCGAGGGTGCGGTGCACCTCGGCGAGCGCGGCACCGAGCCGCTCGGCGTCGGCGGCGAAGGGGGTGCCGTCGCGGGCGTCGCCGAGCGCCACGCGCCAGGCGTCCTGCAGGCCGGGCAGGAACTCCTGCGCGAAGGCGAGGTGCCCCGTCGCGGTGCCGTCGGCACGGCCCGCGTCCGGCCAGGACGCCCGGAGCGCGCCGTGGACGCGCGGGACCCGGGCGCTGCCGGCCGCCGAGAGGGCGAGCTGCGTGGTCACGTCCGGGTTGTCGCCGTGGTGCAGCACGCGGAAGACCTTCACGATGACCTCGGCCCCGGAGTCGGTCTCGCAGATCACCGAGGTGTTCGACTGCTCGCCGCTGAGCACCCGGGAGCTCCGCACCGAGCCGATCGGGACGAGGCTCTCGTCGTCGGCGTCGATGCGGGCCGCGAGGCCGCGGATCCAGTCCGGGTCGGTGGTCGCGTCGCGGACGGCCCCGGTGTCGTCGGTGCCGACCGGCACCTGGTAGAGGACCGGGCCGGTGGGGACGTCGTCGAGCACGAGCCGGGTCCCGGCGGGCTCGGCGAGGGTGCGGAGCCGGGGGGTCCCGCCCTTCGCGGTGTACCAGCGCTGGTGGGCGATCCAGCCCGCGAGGGTGCGGTCGGTGGGCTCGCCGGGGGCGGGGACGGGTGCCTCGTCGCTCATGGGGCGAACCGTACGCGCCGGGGCCTGAGGGTGGTGCGTCCGGCTCGGCACGCGGCGCCGGCCCACGGCCGGTCTGCGAGGATGACCGGGTGCCGCACTACCTCGAGGACCTCGCCGCCGGACAGACCTTCACGACCCCGGGCCGGACCATCACCGAGGCGGACGTCGTGTCGTTCGCCTCGTGGACGAACGACAACAACCAGGTCCACACCGACGTCGAGTTCGCCGCGAAGACCCGGTACGGCCAGCGGGTGGTGCACGGACTGCTCGGTACCTCGCTCTGCCTCGGGCTGATCGCGCGCACCGGGGTCTTCGAGGGGTCGGCGGTCGCCCTGCTCGGCATCGACCAGTGGCGCTTCACCGCGCCGGTGTTCATCGGGGACACCCTGACGTGCGAGGTGGAGATCCTGTCGACCCGGCTGACGAGTTCGGGGCGGACGGGCATCGTCGAGCGGATCGTCTCGCTCCGGAACCAGCGGGGTGAGCTCGTGCAGCAGGGCCGCATGGACGTCATGGTCCTCACCCGGGACGCCGCGATCGACTGAGCCGCCGGGCAGACCCGACGGACGCTCCGGCAATCGGCGACCTGCTCTTTACAACGATGTACGGAGCACGCCAGCATGGTGCCATGAGCTCGCTCGACGGCATCGTCGCCGCACCCGCCACCGCTTCCCCCGACGCCCTCCCGCTCGCCACCCGGCAGGACGGCGAGTACCCCCGGCCCCAGATGCTCCGCACGCACTGGGCCGACCTCGACGGCACCTGGTCGTTCCGGAACGACGGCGACGACCCCCGGTGGCGGGCGGGCTTCCCGGACGCGCGGGACATCGTCGTCCCGTTCCCACCGGAGTCCGTCGCGTCCGGCATCGACGAGCCGGGCTTCCACCCGGTCGTCTGGTACTCCCGCACCATCGACCGCGCCGACCTGCAGGCAGCCGGCCACGGCGACGCGGCTCCGCGGCTCCTCCTGCACTTCGGCGCCGTGGACCACCGCGCGCGGGTCTTCATCGACGGCCGGTTCGTCGGGGCGCACGAGGGCGGCCACACGCCGTTCTCGTTCGACGTCACGGACGCCCTGACGGCGGGCGGCATCGACGGCCAGGCGGGCATCGACGGCCAGGCGGGCGCCGACGCCGTGCACACGCTCGTCGTCCGCGCCGAGGACGACCCGCACGACCTCACCCAGCCCCGCGGCAAGCAGGACTGGCACGAGGAGCCGCACGCCATCTGGTACCGCCGCACCACCGGCATCTGGCAGACGGTCTGGCTCGAGGCCGTGCCCACGACGTCGATCGAGTACCTCCGCTGGACCACCGTCGACCACCAGACCCTCCGTCTGACCGTCCGCACCGCCGGACCCCGGGTGGGCGGCGAGCGCCTCCGCGTCGACGCCCGCTGGGAGGAGCAGGACGAGCACCTCGCGACCATCGAGTCGACGCTCGGCGACACCGGGACCGAGTTCGACGTGCTCGTCCCGATCGCCCGGCAGGCGAACGGACAGGCCGAGGACGAACTGCACTGGTCCCCGGAGACGCCGCGGCTCGTCGACGCGACCGTTGCACTGCTCGACCCGGACGGCCGGAGCCTCGACGCCGTCTCGACGTACTTCGGCGTCCGCACCGTCGGGGTCGGCGGCGGCGCGTTCCTGCTGAACGGTCGGAGCTACGACGTCCGGAGCGTCCTCAACCAGGGCTACTGGCCGGACTCGCACATCGCGGCGCCGTCGCGTGCTGCCCTCCGCCGCGAGGTCGAGCTCATCAAGGAGCTCGGCTTCAACGCCGCGCGGAACCACCAGAAGATCGAGGACCCCCGGTTCCTCTACTGGGCGGACCGGCTCGGCATCCTGGTGTGGGGCGAGGCACCCGGCGCCTACGCGTTCTCGCCGCGGGCGGTGCAGCGGCTGATGCGGGAGTGGATGGACGCCGTGGAACGCGACGCCTCACACCCCTCGATCGTCACGTGGGTCCCCGCGAACGAGAGCTGGGGCGTCCAGCACATCGCGACCGACCCGGCGCAGCAGGCCTACGCGCGGGCGTTGGCGGACGTCACCCGGGCGATCGACCCGACCCGCCCGGTGATCTCGAACGACGGCTGGGAGCACGTCGACTCCGACATCACCACGATCCACGACTACGAGGGCGACGGGCATCGGCTCGCCGCGACGTACGCCGACGAGGCCGCTCGGACGGAGCTGTTCCACGGCACGGGGCCGGCGGACCGCCTGGTGCTCGTCGGCGGTGCGGTCGACCGCGGGCAGCCGGTCATGCTCACCGAGTTCGGTGGCGTGAACCACCAGCCGGGCGTCCAGCGCGAGGACGGCTGGGGCTACACGACCGCGGCCGACGGTGACGACTGGATCGCCCGGATCACCGCGTTGTACGACGCGATCCGGGCGAGCTCGTTCCTGGCGGGGTCCTGCTACACGCAGCTGACGGACACGATGCAGGAGACGAACGGCCTGCTGCACGCCGACCGCACCCCGAAGATGCCGATCGAGCAGATCCGACGGGCGGTCACCGGGCGCTGACCGGGCGCAGGAGCCGGGAGGCACGTCCTCGGTGAGCAGGAATGGTCGGGTCCGTCGAACGGACCCGACCACTGCTGCTCACGAGACGCGGAGATCGGCGCGAGACCGACGCGGCGTCTCGGCGCGGATCAGGAGGCGCGGGTCAGGAGGCGAGGAAGCGCAGCACGGCCTCGTTCCACTCGTCCCGGTGCGACGCCAGGACGCCGTGCGGCCCGCCCGCGATGAGGTGGGTCTGCGCGTCCGGGATCGCCGCGGCGGTCCGCTTGCCGGAGACCTCGAACGGCACGATGCCGTCGGAGTCGCCGTGGATCACGAGCGTCGGCACGTCGACCTTGGTGAGGTCGTCGCGGAAGTCCGTCGTGGCGAACGCGACCGTGCAGTCGAGCGTGCCCTTCGGCGACGCCAGCTCGGCGATCGCCAGGTCGTAGGCGCGCTGGTCGGCGGAGACGAGCGGCTCGTTCGCGGGCGAGGGCTCCCCCGCCGTGTAGAACAGGTCGACGAACTCGTGCAGGAACGCGGGGCGGTCCCCGGTGATCCCGTTCGAGAACCAGTCGGCGAGGTCCTGGTCGACCCCGCCGTCCGGGTTGTCGTCGGACTTCCACAGGTACGGCGGCACCGCGCTGGCGAACACGAGCTTCTTCACCCGGCCGGTGCCGTAGGTGGACACGTAGCGGGCGAGCTCGCCGCCGCCCATCGAGAACCCGATGAGCGTGACCTCGGTCAACCCGAGCTGGTCGAGCAGCGACTCGAGGTCGGCCGCGAACGTGTCGTAGTCGTACCCGCCCCACGGCTGCGACGACTGGCCGAAGCCACGGCGGTCGTACGCGATGACACGGTGCCCGGCCTCGACGAGAGCAGGGACCTGCCCCTCCCACGAGCGGCCGGACAGCGGCCAGCCGTGGATGAGGACGACCGGGTCGCCCGACCCGAAGTCGTCGTAGTGCAGGTCGATGTCGTGCCCGTTCTCGGCTCCGACGGTGATGAACGGCATGGTGCCTCCTGTGGTTTGGTCTTCCAGGGAACGCGGTCCATGCAACGCCCCGCGCACTGCGCCGACGCTGGTCGTGTACGCCTTGCGGACACCGGGGCGGCGCCCTGGACGTGCGAGGATCGGGCGGTGACCAGCGCGCCGGAGACGACCCGCGCCTCCCGGCCGGCCCCGGAGGCGCGTCACGGCGGCTGGACCACTCCCCTGCTCCTGTGGCTCGCCTCACGCGTGGTCAGCACGGTCCTGCTCGCCACCGTCTACGGCGTGGCGACCGCGAACGGCTGGCCGTTCGCGTCGGTCCGACGCGACCCGTCGTTCTTCACGTTCTCGGGGTCGTGGGACGCGTCGTTCTACCGGATCATCGCGGAGCACGGGTACCCGACGACCCTCCCCCTCGACGACGCGGGGCACGTCGTGCCGAACGCCTGGGCGTTCCTGCCGGTGTTCCCGACGATCGTGCGCGCGGTCATGCCGCTCACGGGCGGCTCGTTCTGGGTGGCCGGTGTGCTCGTCGCGACCCTCGCCGGTGCCGGCGCGTGCGTCCTGCTGTACCGGCTCGTGCTGGCCGTGGGCTGCTCGCACCGGGCACGTTGGGCGACCGCGCTCTTCGCCTTCGGGCCGACCGGCTTCCTGCTGCAGGTCGCCTACGCCGAGAGCACGTTCCTGCTGCTGCTCTTCGGGGCGCTCCTGGCGCTCGTCCGGCGGCGGTACTGGCTGATCGCGCCGTTGGGGCTCGTGGCCGCGTTCACGAAGCCCGGGGTGCTCGCGCTGGCCGTCGCGCTCGCGGTGCACCTCGTCGCGCGGTGGGTCGCGGAGCGCCGGACGCTGCCGGTCCGGGACGCCGTCGCGATCGTCGTGTCGGGGCTCGTCGTCGCCGCGGCCGGGCTGGCGTGGCCGGTGATCGCCTCGGCCGTGACCGGGCGGCCGAACGCGTACCTCGACACCGAGCTGTCCTGGTGGGTGGGCTTCGTCGGCCGGCAGCACTTCGCGCCGCTCACCCCGTGGTTCACGATGGCCCGGACGTGGCTCGGGCCGTTCGGGATCGTGCTCGTGGTGGCGGTGCTCGCCGGCGCGGTGTGGTTCTGGACCCGGAGGTCGGTCCGTGCGCTCGGCGTCGACGTGTGGGCGTTCACCGCGGCGTACGGGCTGTACCTCGCGGCGGTGTTCCTGCCGCAGCAGTCCCTGCCCCGTCTGCTCATGCCGACGGCACCGCTGCTCGGGTCGGACGTGTTCGTCGGCACGCGACGCCGGGCGGTCGCGTGGCTCGTCGTGGGCGTGTGCCTGCAACCGGTCGCCGTCGTGCTGCTCTGGTTCCTCGGCTACCCCTGACGGGCGGCGTCGTGCTGATGCGCGCCTGGCGCGCGGCGGCGCGGGCGCTACGCGTCGAAGGTGTGGAACCAGGCGGTGCCGCCCGGGTGCTGCACCGTGATCATCTCGTCGAGGTCGCGGTACGGGCCGTCCTGGTTGTGGCTCGCCGACTTGATGCGGATCGTGCCGTCCGGCTCGGTGAACACCTCGGAGACGATCGTGGTGTGGTCCGGCGAGTCGTTGTCGTTCCAGTCGTAGAACACGATGTCGCCCACCTTGACCTTGTCGCGCTCGTCGAGGGATCGCCGGGTGAGCCCGAACTCGGCGGCGTTCGCGCTCAGCCACGGGTCCATCGTCGGGCAGTAGGTCCACGTCGCGGAGTGCTCGGCGCCGGCCGCACGGTTGTACCAGTCCGAGCGCTGGTGCCAGCCGCGGGCGATCAGGGTCTGCGAGACGTAGTTCGCGCAGTCGCCGCCGATCGGGTTCATGGTGCCGTACTCGGCGAGGTTGTAGTCCTTCCAGTGCGCCATGGCGTACTCGAGCTGCCGGTCGACGTCCGTCAGCGCCGCGTACGCGAGGCTCGTCGTGGCGACCGCGGTCGAGGCATCCGGGACGGGCGCGGTGGTCGGTGTGGGCGTGGCGGTCGCGGAGTCCTGAGTCGCCCCGGTCTGCCCGTCGTTCGCGGCGCTGCCGTTGCCGTCCGAGGACTGGTTCGCCGACGGCGACGGCTCGATCGCGGTCGTGAAGAGTGCGACGTCCGCCGATCCGGGCGTGTACATCGCCTGGTGCGGTGCCGTGAACGTCACCTTCGTGGCGGTCGCCGTCACGTCGCGCGCGGCGATGCCACCGACCGTGACGCCCTTGACCGCTGCCAGCCCGGAGCCGGCCACGGTGATCGTCACGCCGCCGGCGAGCGGGACCTTCGCCGGGGTGAGCGCCTTCGCGACCGGCTTCGCGGTGGGCGTGGCCGATCCGCTGCCACCAGCGGGCCGACCTGTGCTCGTGCCCGCGTCCGTGCCGTCGCCTCCCGACGAACACGCGGCGACGGCGAGCCCGATCCCGGTCACCCCGGCGAGGGACAGCAGGGAGCGGCGCGTCAGGGAAGCAGTCATGGTGGTTCCCAGGGTAGGCGACGGCACGGCATGATCGCTGGCAGGAACCACCATCGAGAGGATCAGCACGCACATGCCCGAGAGCCACGACTTCTTCGTCGCCGCCGACCCCGAGTCGGTCCGGACCCGCGTCCGCGGCGCCCTCGCCCGCGAGGGCTACACCGTCGAGGACGGCGAGCAGGGAGCCCTCCGCGCCACCCGCGGCAGCATGGGCCTCACCCTGCTGATCGGCGGGATGGCGAACGACCGCACGTTCCACACCCGGCTCGACGTGCAGATCATGGTGACACCGGACGGCCGGACGGTCGCGCGGCTCCTGCGCGGCGCCGGGAAGTCGGCGCTCAAGGGCGGTGCGCTCGGGATCGCACGGGGCAACCGCGCCTTCGAGCAGGCCGCGAACGCGATCCACACCGACCTCGCGCACGCGGGCGTCCTGACGGACAGCGTCCCCGGCTGACGTCGGACGACCCCGGGAACGGGAGAAGGCCACCCGATCGGGTGGCCTTCTGCCGTGGAGTGGAGCTAAGGGGATTCGAACCCCTGACCTTCTCATTGCGAACGAGACGCGCTACCAACTGCGCCATAGCCCCAAGTGCTCGACCACACTAGCACCAGCGCGCGGTCGATCCGAAATCGACCACTCAGACGGCGCGCCGCCGACGCATGATCGCGTCGAGGTCGGTCTGCTGGTAGCCGTCGTCGTCGATGACCCCCATCCCCGCCCACTTGCTCGGCGGTGCCGGGGGCGCGGCGGGTGCGGGCGACGGTGCGATCGACGGCTCGGCGGCCGCCGTCTCCGTCACGGGGGCTCGGAGTCCCAGACGCTCCGCGAGTCGGCCCTGGTCGTGCGCGGACAGCGACGCGACGGCCTCCTCGACGTCGGGGCGCATGCGCGACACCCGGGCGAGCGACGGGTCGGTTTCGGCGGCACGGATCGCGGCCGCTTCGGCCTCGGCTTCCGCCTTGGCCGCGGCGACGCGCTCCCTGAGTCGCGCGGCGAGCTCCGCCGACGACTCCGGCGACGCCACCGGCACCTTCGGGCGCTCGACGTACAGCGGCTTCGGCATGCTGTTCGGCGTCCAGCTTCGGTCACGAGCGGGCTCGGCGGCCTGCTCGGTGGACAGCGGCGGCGCCGGGTCCGTCCACTCGCTCGCGGGCCTGGAGGCGCGGCTGGGCTCCGGCACGGCCGTCGCGGTCCGCGCCTTCCGCGCCGTCGCGACCTGGTGCAGCTGCGCGAGGACCGCTGCGGATCCACCGACGGCGACGAGACCGGCGACGCCGACGAGCCAGGCGGCGGGTGCGGCGACGAACACGACGACGGCGACGACGAGACCCGCCGTGCCGAGCAGGGTGGCGCCGAGCCGCGACCGGCGCATGCGCATCGCGGTGAGGGCGGGGACCGACGAGGCACGTTCGAGCACGGGCGCCTGCTCGGCGAGGCGACGGGTGATCTCGCGCTGCCGGGCGGCCTCGTGCGCGCGGACGATCGCGGTGCGCTTCGCCTCTTCCGACTTCGCGACCCGCTGGGCCTCGGCGAGGGACTTCGCGTTCATCTCGATGCGGACCTCGTCCGGCAGCTCGGCGGTCTGCGCGAGGATCCGGAGGGTCTGCTGCAGCCGGATCGCGTTCCGCTCGGTGGCGAGGTACTGCCGACGGGCCGCCCAGGACGGCATGAGGTAGACGAGCCAGAGCACGGCCGCGATGAGCAGGACGATGCCGCCGCCCCAGGAGCCGATACCTGCCATGGGGACACGGTAGGGGCGGGCGTTCCCCCGTCCGGTGATTGCCGGACGCGTGTTGCGCGTGTCGCGACGAAATCACCGGGGACGAGCCGCGCCTCCCGGGCCGTCGCGCCGGACGGACCGGACCCTCGGATCAGACGCGGGGCGTGGTGTGCAGCGGCATCGCCGCCTCGTCGCGCGCCGCGAGCGGGACGGAACCGAGCCCGGGCGGCACCTGGCCGCGGACCCAGCGTTCGAGGACGCCCTCGCGGACCTCCTCCGCCACGAGGGCGAAGCAGAAGTGGTCGCGCCAGTCGCCGTTGATGTGGATGTAGCGGCGGCGGAGCCCCTCGTACCGGAAGCCGAGCTTCTCGACGACGCGCAGCGACGGCGCGTTCTCGGGGCGGATGCAGATCTCGATGCGGTGGATGCCGACGACGCGGAAGCAGTGGTCCACCGCCAGTGCGACGGCGATCGGCGTGACGTTGTGGCCGGCGGCGTCCTCGACCACCCAGTAGCCGATCGACGCACTGGCCAACGAACCGTACGTGATGCCGGAGACGTTCAGCTGCCCGACGAAGCGGCCGTCGAGCTCCATCGCGAACGGGAGCCCGAGCCCCGCGCGGGCGTTGGCCTGGAGCGCGCGGATGCTGCCGCGGACGTCGGTGGAGACGTGTCCGGAGGGGTTCGTGGCCTCCCACGTGCGGAGCCAGGAACGGTTGGTCGCGAGGGCGACGTCGAGGTCTCGGGTGTCACGGAGGCGGAGGGGCCGGATGGTGACCCGCCCGTGGGACAGGGTCGGGATCGTCGTCATCGCGCTGGTTCCTCCGGGAGCGTCGAACGGGCCCGGGGATGATCCCCGGACCCGTTCGGCGACGGGTCGTCTATTCGCCCGCGTTGAACTCCTTGAGCCACGACTTGAGGTCGGGGCCGAGGTCTTCGCGGTCCGAGGCGAGCTGGACGATCGCCTTGATGTAGTCGAGTTTGTCACCGGTGTCGTACCGGCGTCCACGGAACACGACGCCGTACACGCCGCCGGTCCACTCCTCGGCGTTCGCCATCTTCATGAGCGCGTCGGTCAGCTGGATCTCGCCGCCCTTGCCCGGCTCCTGCTTCTCGAGGACGTCGAAGACCTCGGGGCGGATGACGTAGCGACCGATGATCGCCAGGTTGGAGGGCGCCTCGCCCTGCGGGGGCTTCTCGACGAGCCCGGTGATCTTCACGACGTCGTCGGTGTCGGTCTCCTCGACCGTGGCGATGCCGTACAGGTGCGTCTGCGACTCCGGGACCTCGAGCAGCGCGACGACGGTGGCGTTCTTCTCGCCCTGGACCTCGATCATGCGCTTGAGCAGCGGGTCGCGGGCGTCGATGATGTCGTCGCCGAGGAGCACGGCGAACGGCTCGCGGCCGACGTGCATCTTCGCGCGGAGCACGGCGTGGCCGAGGCCGAGCGGGTCGCCCTGGCGGACGTAGTGCATGTCGGCGAGGTCCGTGGACTGGTTCACCTTCTGCAGCTTCTCGTGGTCGCCCTTCTTCTTCAGGGTCTCCTCGAGCTCGGACACGTGGTCGAAGTGGTTCTCGAGCGCGTTCTTGTTGCGGCCCGTGATCATCAGCACGTCGGTGAGCCCTGCGCCGACGGCCTCTTCCACCACGTACTGGATGGCCGGCTTGTCGACGACGGGGAGCATCTCCTTCGGCATCGCCTTGGTGGCGGGGAGGAAGCGCGTGCCCAGGCCTGCGGCGGGGATCACGGCCTTCGAAATCTGGAAGCCCATGCCTGGACGGTATCGGATGACCCTTGGACGGGGCATGTCGTCGCTACGGAGGACACGGCTTCCCGCGCTCGGCGGCGGAAAGCCGCAACACGTGCCCTCGGTAGACTCCTCGGCATGACCGCCGATCTCGGGAACGAGAAGCGCGCCCTGCGAGCCGAGCTCCGGCAGCGGCGGCGCACCCGGACCACGACCGAACGCGAGACGGACACCGAGTCGCTCACCGCGACCCTGCAGCGCTTCGCCGAGGAGCGGCAGGTCGAGTCGATCGCGGTGTACCTCTCGGCGCCGGACGAGCCGGACGTCCGGCCGTTCCTGGACTGGGCGTTCGAGCGCGGCATCCGGGTGCTCCTGCCGATCACGCGCGAGGACGGGCTGCTCGACTGGGCGGTCGGCGACGGCGTCTCGGAGACCGAGGGGATCGCCGGTGTGCCCGAGGTCGTCGGTGAGGTCCTCTCCCCCCTCGCGATCAACGACGTCGACGCGATCCTCGCCCCGGCCGCGGCGGTCGGCCACGACGGCGTCCGGATGGGCTGGGGACGCGGCTACTACGACAAGACCCTCGGGTCGATGGCGAACCGACCGCCCGTCTATGCTGTGATCTTCGACGCGGAGTACCTCGACGAGGTCCCGCGCGAGACCCACGACGAACCCGTCGACGGCATCATCACGCCGTCCCGCATCATCACCTTCCGGAGCTAGGGTGCCCACCTACTCGTACCGCTGCACGGAGTGCGGCAACGCCTTCGACATCAAGCAGTCCTTCTCCGACGCCACGCTCACCGAGTGCCCGGCGTGCGGCGGCGTCCTGCGCAAGGTCTTCTCGCCGGTCGGCGTGACGTTCAACGGCGGCGGCTTCTACCGCACCGACTCCCGTCCGGCCCCGAAGGGTTCGTCGGAGTCGTCCGGTTCGTCGGAGTCCGGCTCGTCGGGCTCGTCCGGCTCGTCGTCGTCGACGCCCGCGAAGACCGAGTCGAAGCCCGCGGCCGCGAAGCCCGCCGCCTCGACCACGCCGAAGCCCGCCGCGTCCTGACCGTCGTCCGGACTCCTCGGTAGGTTGAGAGCGTCGCCGTCCGGCGGCCGTCCTCGACCCGGAAGGAGTCCCGTGAAGGGGTTCAAGGAGTTCCTGCTCCGCGGCAACGTCATCGACCTGGCCGTCGCAGTCGTCATCGGTGCGGCGTTCACCGCCATCGTGACCGTCATCGTCAACGCACTCATCAACCCGCTCATCGGGGCCGTGTTCAACGCGTCCTCGCTCGACACGGCGTTGATCCTGAAGATCCCGACCGCGACGGGCACCGATCCCGCCGAGCTCAAGTTCGGTGCGATCATCGGCGCGGTCATCAACTTCGTCATCGTCGCCGCGGTGGTCTACTTCGCCCTCGTGCTGCCGGTGAACCACCTCAAGAAGGTGGCGTTCGAGCGGGTCAAGAACGACGAGGAGCAGACGCCGCAGGACGTCCCGCCCACCGACGTCGAGGTGCTGCTCGAGATCCGCGACCTGCTCCGTTCGCAGAACGGCGGCGCCGTGGCCACCGGCGGGGGTGCGCACGTGGCACCGTCCACCGCTCCCGAGGGTCCCGGCATCGGCGGCACGACGAAGCTCTAGCCCGGCGCACCACCGAAGTCCGTCCGAACCGCGCGATCGCGTGGCTCGGGCGGACTTTCGTCGTGCGGGGCGCAGCTGCGGCGCGCGGCGTCAGCGCGCGGCGGCGACCGAGCGGCGCTTGGCGAACATCGCCATCGCGTACTGCGCACCCGCGAGCACGTGGCCGACGGTGCCGAGGTACACGAACACCAGGGCGACGACCCGGACCCACGGGGCGTTCTCGTCGACGGTGTGCACGGCCGAGAACAGCAGCACCGGCAGTCCGACGAACAGCAGCGCCGAGCGGATCTTGCCGGTCCACGTGACGTCGAGGTCCGGGTTGCCGTGGAACAGCACGCTCGAGAGCACGACGAGCACCAGGTCGACGAGCACCACCACGGCGACGACCCACCACGGCAGCAGCCCGGTCAGCACGAGCGACAGCACGATCGCGATGATCGCGAGGCGGTCGGCGACGGGGTCGATGGCCTTGCCGAGCTTCGATCCCTGGTCGAACTTGCGGGCGATGAAGCCGTCCGCCCAGTCGCTCACGCCGATGACGACGAGCGTGACGAGCGCCCAGCCGGGGTGTCCCGCGACGACGAGCCAGACGAACACCGGGATCAGCAGCAGGCGGACCAGGGAGATCAGGTTCGGCCAGGTCTGCCAGTCGGGGCGCTCCCGCACGGTGTCAGTCATCGCAGGACAGGCTACCCGCTACCAGTGGGGCGGGACGTCCCGCCGGAGCTGGTCGTCGTTCTCCCCGTCGCGGTGCCGCGCCGGTTCCGGCGGCGCCACCGGGTCGTACCCCGGCACCGGCTGGGTGGTGACGCGGCGGCGGGGCCGAGCCGCGCCTCCTGGACGAGGTTCCGGCTCGTCGCCGTCGGTCGCCGGGCGGTCGGGAGGCGCGGCTGACGACGCGTCGTCGGCCCGCGACCACGTGCCCACCAGTTGGTCGGTCTCCGGCGTCACCGGACCGGCCGGCCGGGAGGCCCGCCGGCTCGGCCGAGGGCTCATCGGCGGGCGGGCCCGGTGGCGGGCACGCCGGGATCGAGATCCGACGTGCTCATCGGCGGGCGGGGATCGGCGGGATCGAGATCTCCTGCGTCACGCCGCGGTCGACGCCGAGCACCTGGGCGACGGTGTTCGCGACACGGTCCGGGTCGGAGAAGAGTTGGAACGCGTGCACGCGCACGTAGTGCCAGCCGAGTCGGCGCAGGACCTCGGGGCGGAGGCGCAGGGACTCGCGGAGCGACCCCTGCACGAGCGTCGCGTCGGTCTCGATCGTGACGCACACCCCGCCGTGCGCGGCGACGAGGCCGAGCTTGCCACGGTGCCCGAGCGCGACCGGGATGCCGCGCATCTCGAGCCGGCGGGCGAGGTCGACGAGCAGCGGGTCGGAGTCGTCCGGCACGTACTCGGCGGTGGTTCGGGCGCGGACCTCGGCGAGGATCTCGGCGAGGGCGACGGTGCCGTGCCCCATGCGCTCGGCCTCGATGTCCGACGGCTGGAAGCACGTGACGATCACCATCGAGCGGCGCGCACGGGTCATCGCGACCGCGAGCAGCCGCTCGCCGCCGGGCTTGCCGAGCGGGCCGAAGTCGCGGAGCACCCGGCCGTGCGGCGTCCGGCCGTAGCCGATCGAGAAGACCACGCGATCGCGGCTCTGGGCGACGGACTGCTCGAGCGTCGCGACGATGAACGGCTCCGCGCGGTCGCCGATGACGAACTCGGTGAGGTCCTTGTGCCCCTGGGCTGCGGTGAGCACGGCCTGCTCGACGCGGACCGCGTGCTTCGCCGACGCGGTGATGACCATGAGCGACTCGGTCGGGCGGGTGCGGGCGTGGTCCATGACGAGCCGGACGACACGGTCCACCTCGGCGTCGACGCTCTCGACCGCTCCGGACTCCGGATCCGGCACGGCCTTGCCGTCGCTGACGTAGTCGAGCGCGATCGAGCCGTGCCCGAGGAACGAGCCGGCCCACGGGAGCGACTCGATGCGACCGCCGTAGAAGCGACGGTTGACGAGCTCGGCCAGGTCCTCGCCGCCGGCCCGGTACGAGCGCGTGAGCGACAGCGTCGGCAGGAGCGTGGAGAGCTTGGCGAGCGCGGAGTCGGCGTGGAAGGCGTCGAGCGTGCCCTCGTCGACCTGCAGCGCACGGTGCGCCGGGTCGACGGCGATCCGGAACGGCGACGGGGTCTGCGTGACCGGGTCACCGAACACCACGGTCTGTCGGGCGCGACGGACCGCACCGACCGTTTCGGCGATGGTGACGGCACCGGCGTCGACGAGGATGACCGTGTCGAAGGGCATCGTGTCGGCGATCTGCGACACCTCGTACGGGCTCGCGAGCCAGACGGGCGCGATGGACCGCGACAGGTGCGGCGCGGAGTCCTGCAGCAGACGCGAGGTGATCGCGCCCTCCTTGAGCTGCGTCTTCAGGGCGGTGGCCTCGTCCGGCCAGTCGACGAGTCCGACCTTCCAGTTCTCGGCGAGCTGCCACGCGAGGCCCTGGGAGACCCCGGCCGCGTGGGCGTCGTCGACGAGCCGGAAGTCGGCCTCGACCCGGTCGAGCATGTCGGTGTTCGCACCGAGCAGCGCCCGGTCGGACTCGAGCATCGTCTCGAGGGCGGACTGCCACCACGCGAGCTCGAGCTCGGCGGGCACGTGGGTGTCCGGCACGTGCCGGTTCGCCAGGTCCGTGATGAGCGGCTCGAGCTGCAGGTCGCGCAGGGTCTGCATGAGCTCGGTGCGTTCCTGCAGGTTGTGCAGGACGTCGGACTCCTCGGCGAGGCGGGCGATCGTCGGGACGAGCTCGTCGATCGGCACGTTCGCCAGCTGGGTCTCACGGGCGGTGCGGCCGAGCGGCTCGTCGAGGCGCGCGAGGTCCTCCACCACGTTCGAGAACAGCACCTGGACGTCCGCGATGCCGGTGGGCACCTCGGGGTTCACCCCGGCGGCGACGTACCGCTGCCACAGGACGCGCTGCTGCTGGACGCGGGTGAGCGCCTCGTGCAGGTCGGACACGTGCACACCCGGGCGGACGTACTCGCGGGCGAGCTTCTTCAGCCGGCGCCGGTTCGTCGACGACATCGGCGCGCCCTCGCCCCGGGGGGCCGTGGCGGCGACGAGCTCGGAGACCGAGCGGTCGAAGACGACGGGCAGGAAGCGGTCGAGCGTGTCGCGGATCTCGGTGAGCAGGCGCAGGTAGATGCCGAGCTCGTTGATCGTCGTGAACTGCCGCATGTGGGTGGTGGCGACGAGGTCGTGCGCGCGGCGGAGCAGGGTCGGCAGCGCGTCGGCGTCGAGGTCCTTCGCGATCCGGTGTGCCCGCTGGGCGCCGTCGCTCGTGGAGAACTTCGCGCCGTACCAGGGCGAGTCGTCGGGGCCGTAGCGGAACTCGCCGAGGTTCGCCGCGCTGACCATCGTCTCGGCGACGCGCGAGCGTCCCTCGACCATGCTCGTCACCGACGTCGCGGACAGGCGCGCGGTCGTCGACGGCGGGACCGGCAGCAGCGACAGGCGGGAGAGCTCGACGAGGCAGTCGAGCACCGAGACCCGGAAGTCCGGGTCGACGCGGGTCAGCGAACCGCGGTAGTCCTTCAGCACCTTGCGGAGCCGGACGAGGGCGTCGTCGACCTCGCGCAGGTTCGGACGAGACGCCTTCTCGTTGCGGGCGATCGCGCGGACGACGTCACGGCGGAGGGTGCCGGGGGTGACCGCGACACCGGGGAGCTGGACCTCGGCGAAGCGCGCCGCGATGCCGCGGAGGGTCGCCCGGCGCGGGCTGACCACGAGCACGCGCTTGTTCGCCGCGACGAGACCGCCGAGCGCGTTCACGATCGTCTGCGTGCCACCGGTGCCGGGGAGGGTCTTCACGACGATCGAGTTGCCGGCCGTGATCTGCGCGATCACGTTCTCCTGCTCGTCGTCGGCGTCGAGCAGGAGCGTGTCGGTCTCCGGGCTCCGCTCGTCCGACGGGGTCTGCTCGACCGGGTGGTAGGACTGCTCGACCTGCCACTTGGCGCTGGGGTTGCCGGCGAGGGCGTCGAGCACGGGGTGCGACAGGTCCTCGGTGTCCTCGACCATGCCGGTCGCGACCTCGGCGAAGGTCGACACGACGAGGCGTGCGTGCACCGAGAAGCCCGGGATGTGCGCGGTGAGGCCGCGCAGCCGGTCGATGACGGGGTTCGGCGTGAACGAGCCGTCCTGCTGGGCCAACGCCACGAAGGACTGGGCGTCGAGGATGACGCCGAACTGCTCGTGCAGGGCGTCGGCGAGTCCGGGGTTCAGGACGGGCTCGCCGAGCAGGCGGACCTCGAAGTCGCGGCCGTGCCGACGGATCGCGAGCGGGCGCAGCAGGACCGGTCCGCGGAACTGCTCGTCGCTGTGCTGCCAGTCGGCCATGCCGATGCCGAGCTTGACGGCGTCGATACCGCGCACGGTGGACAGCTCGGTGCCCTTGGCCTCGACGTGACCGGCGGCGATGCGGGCCGCGCGGAGCGCCACCTCGTCGCGGATCAGGCTCGACAGGAGCGTCGTCTTGCCGGTGATGAACTGTGCGAGGCCACCAGGGTGCGTCGTCGAGAGCTCGATGCGGGCACGCGGGTGGTCGCTGAAGTGCGTGAGGGGGCTCGTGCCGCCGACGCCGGCGAGCTGGCCGCGCCAGACGTCCCACACCGGCTCGGCGGCGTTGCCGGCCTGGAGGCGCGGGTCACCCAGGCTGATCGCCTGCGGACTCGTCAGCTGGAGTTCCGGGCGCAGGGTGCGGTCGGGTTCGTCCGTCACGGCGGTCTCTTCCTGCTGCCCCCGCTGGTCCTGCTCCCCCTGCTGTCCGTCCCGCCCGTCCGCGGGCGCGTCGGCGCCCTCGACGGGGACGTCGTCGTTCACGTCGTCCTCGCCGTCGGTCACCCTGTCCGCTCGCCACACATCCGACACTGTAGGCGGAAGCGGGCTGGCACTCTGGCAATGACCCGAGGTTTCGGACTTTCCGGACCCCGCCGACGCGCGACCGGGCGCGCCGGTGTGGTACCAACGGGGCATGGCCATCGACGACCGCACCGCCCCTCCCACCCCCACGCCGAACCGGCGTCGATCGGTCCCCGCCGAGATCTCACGCTCGTGGCTCCTCGTCGCCGGCACCGCCGCCGACCGCTTCGAGAAGGCCCAGCGGTCCCGCGCCGACCAGATCATCCTCGACATCGAGGACGCGGTGGACCCGGCGGCGAAGCCCGAGGCCCGCGGCACCGTGGCGTCCTGGCTCGCGGGCGGCGGCGAGGCCTGGGTGCGGATCAACGACGTGACGACGGACTTCTGGGCCGACGACGTCGAGGAGCTCCGCGGCCTGCCGGGGCTGCAGGGCGTGATGCTCGCGAAGACCGAGTCCCCGGCGCAGGTCACCGACACGTGGCACCGGCTCGGCGGGCAGACCCCGGTGATCGCCCTGGTGGAGTCGGCGCTCGGCATCGAGGAGTCGGTCTCGATCGCGAAGGCACAGGGCGCGTTCCGCCTGGCGTTCGGCTCGGGCGACTACCGACGCGACACCGGGACGAGCGCGGACACGCTCGCGATGGCGTACCCGCGCTCGAAGCTCGTCGTGGCCTCGCGCGTCGGTGACCTGCCCGGACCGATCGACGGCCCGACGGTGGGGTCGTCGCACCCGATCCTCCGCGAGCAGTCCCAGGTCGCGGTCTCGCTCGGGCTGACCGGCAAGCTGTGCCTCGACACCGAGCAGCTGCCGGTCATCAACGAGGTCATCTCCCCGACGCCGACCGACGTCGCCTGGGCGCAGGACTTCCTCGACGACTTCGAGGCCCGGGGCCGCGTCATCCGTGACGGCTCCGACCTGCCCCGACTCGGGCGCGCGCAGAAGATCCAGCGCCTCGCACAGGCGTTCGGCGTCGAGGCGCGGTAGGACTGCAGCCATGACCTGGTCCAACGTCCCCGGCGGCCCGCCGCAGTCCTCGCCCGACCCCCGGGACCCGCAGCGCGGCGCCTGGGAGCGGGGCGGCACGACGCTCTTCCCACCCGCGAAGCTCGCCGACCGGATCTCGACCGTGCTGCTCCTGGCGTTCGGCGCGGTGATGACGATCGTCACCGCGGTCGTCGGGATCATCGCGGTCGTGTCGGCGACCGCCACGTGCGACGCCACGTCCGGGTGCACACCCGGCGGCTACCTCGGCGGGGCGGCGATCGCGGTCGGTGGCGCCTTCGTCGTCGGCGTCGCCACGCTCGTGCTGTCGATCGGCGCGTGGATCCGCCGACGGTCGTCGTGGTGGATCGCCGCGATCGGGTTCGTGCTCGCGATCGTCGTGATCGCGTGGGGCGGCGTGGTGTTCGCGGACGCCGCCGACGGCCCGTCGGCCTCGTCCTCGGTCTCCGCGAGCGCGTAGGGCGCACGTCGCTCCGATCGGCGTAGCGTCCCCGGCATGGTGACGGTCTCGCGGACGACGGTCGCGGTGGTCGGCGGCGGCCCCGCCGGGGTCGTCCTCGGCCTGCTGCTCGCCCGCGCCGGCATCGCCGTCCGGGTCGTCGAGAAGCACGACGACTTCAACCGGGACTTCCGCGGCGACACCGTGCACGCGTCGACGATCCGGCTGCTCGACGAGCTCGGACTCGGTGCCCGCTTCCGGCGCCTGCCGCAGTCGCGCCTCGACGACTTCTCGCTGCCGATGCCGGACGGGTCACGGCTGCTGCTCGGTGACTTCTCCCGCCTGCGACCCCCGTACGACCACGTGGCGATGGTGCCGCAGTGGGACCTGCTCGACCTGCTCGTCACCGCCGCTCGCGAGGAACCGTCGTTCCGGATCTCGATGGGCCTCGCGGCGACCGGCACCATCGAGGAGAACGGGGTGGTGACGGGCGTGCACCTCCGCCCGTACCGCGATCCCGACGGCCCCGTCGAGGAGCTCCGCGCCGACGTGGTGATCGCCGCGGACGGCCGCGACTCGGTGCTCCGCGACGCCACCGGTCTCCGCCCGCGGTCGTTCCCGGTACCGTTCGACACGTGGTGGTTCCGGCTCCCCCGCGAGCCCGGCGACCAGGCCACCGCGCTCGTCCCGGCGTTCTCCGGCACGGACGTCCTGCTGAGCTTCCCCCGACCGGAACACCACCAGGTCGCGTACTTCGCCCCGAAGGGCTCGGACGCCGCGCTCCGCGCCGAGGGGCTGGCGTCCTTCCGGGAACGCGTCGCCAGGCTCCGACCGGACTTCGCCGACCGGGTGGACGCGATCGCCTCGATGGACGACGTGCACGTGCTCGACGTCCGGATGGACCGGCTCCCCCGGTGGTGGCGTCCGGGGCTGCTCTGCATCGGCGACGCCGCGCACGCCATGTCCCCCGCGGGCGGCGTCGGCATCAACCTGGCGGTGCAGGACGCCGTCGCGACGGCCGCGGTCCTGGCCCCGGCGCTCGGGCGCGGACTCCGCGGCGCAGCCCTCGACGGCACCCTCGCCGCCGTGCAGCGTCGCCGGATCCCACCGGCGGTCGTGGTGCAGGCGGCGCAGGCGGTGCTGCACCGGGTGGTGTTCGCCCGGGCCTTCGCGGGGGCGCTCCGGGACGGGCCGCCCCTGCTCCCCGTCCTGCTCGCCCGGTACGTGCCGCCGGTGCGGGGGCTCTACGCGCGGGGGATCGCCTTCGGTCCGCTCCCCGAGCACGCACCGGCGTGGGCGCGACGTCCGACGGTGTGACCGGCCCCTGACGCACCTGGGCGCGTGCACGCCCCTCCGGCGCATGCTGGGGGCATGAAGCAACGAGTCATCGGAGACGTGTCGGTCAGTGCCATCGGACTGGGCGGCATGCCCATGTCCATCGAGGGGCGTCCGGACGAGCGGCAGGCCGTCGCGACGATCCACGCGGCGCTCGAAGCGGGCGTGACGCTCATCGACACCGCCGACGCCTACCACCTGGCCGCCCACGACGAGGTGGGGCACAACGAGGAGCTCATCGCCAAGGCCGTGCGCGGCTTCCACGGCGACACCTCGGACGTCCTCATCGCCACCAAGGGCGGACACCTCCGCCCGGAGCCCGGCGCCTGGGCCCAGGACGGCCGTCCCGAGTACCTCAAGGAGGCCGCGAAGGCCTCGGCGAAGCGCCTCGGAGTCGACGCGGTCGGGCTCTACCAGTTCCACCGTCCCGACCCGGCCGTGCCGTACGCCGACTCGATCGGCGCGCTCGCCGAGCTCCTCGACGAGGGCGTCATCCGGATGGCCGGCATCTCGAACGCCGACCCCGACCAGATCCGCACGGCGAACGAGGTCCTCGGCGGCCGGCTCGCCTCGGTGCAGAACCAGTTCTCCCCGAAGTTCCGTTCGAGCGAACCGGAACTCGCGCTGTGCGACGAGCTCGGCATCGCGTTCCTGCCGTGGAGCCCCCTCGGCGGCATCGCGAACGCCGCGACCCTCGGCACCGCCTACGAGGACTTCGCCACCATCGCCCGCGACCGCGGCGTCACCCCGCAGGTCGTCGCGCTGGCGTGGGAGCTGCAGAAGAGCGACGTCGTCGTCCCGATCCCCGGCGCCTCGCGGCCGCAGTCGATCCTCGACTCGGTGACTGCCGCGACGGTCAAGCTCCGTCCGGAGGACGTCGCCCGCCTGGACGCGTCGCGACCGGCGGCTGCGTAGACGACGCGACCCGCGCCTCCAGGACGGTCCGTGACGGTCCAGGAGGCGCGGGTCGCGCGCGCGTGTCGGCCAGCGTCAGGACTGGCAGACCTGCTGGAACTCCTTGCCCGTGGTCTCCAGCTTCTGGAGGCCCTCGGTGAAGCCGGAGCTCGACAGCGCGGACGGGTCCTTCGAGGCGGCGAGCTCCTTCGTCATGCCGACGAAGTCCGAGAAGGCGCCGGCGAACGCGTCGGTCTTCGGCTTCACCTCGGTGTTCGTCACCTTGTCGGCGCTCTCCTTCAGCGTGGCGTCGAACTCATCGAGCTTCGCCATCGCGGCCTGCGGGTCGCTCTGCAGCTCGGTGAGCTGCGACTGCATGCCCTTGGTGGCGTCGGTGACCTCGGTCGTGAACAGCTTGCATGCCTCGGCCTTGGTCTGGGTCGCGGTCGGCGTCGACTCGGCGGCCGTCGTGGCGTCGGACCCCGAACCCGAGCCGCCGGCCGAGCAGCCGGTGAGGAGTGCGACGGCGATGACGGCCGTGGTGAGCGAGACGAGTTTCGTGCGCATGGTGATGGTCCCCCGGAGATCGTGCCCGCGACCCCGGACGGGGTGCGGATCCGCATCGAGGCTACATGGGAGACGCACAGGAGGGACGGGCCCACGGGGACGGCTCACCGGCCCTGAGTACCGTCGGGTGCATGCGAGCGATCACCTCCGAGCACGGCACCCTCGACCTGCACGACGTCCCGGACCCGGTCCCCGGCGCCGGTGCGGTCCTGATCGAGGTCGTCGCCGCCGGCGTGAACAACGCCGACCTGCAGCAGGCCGCCGGCAACTACCCGCCGCCGCCCGGTGCCTCCGACGTCCTCGGGCTCGAGGTGTCCGGCGTGGTCCGCGCGCTCGGTGACGGCGTCGACGGGTTCGCCGTCGGCGACCGGGTCTGCGCCCTGCTCTCCGGCGGCGGCTACGCGTCGCTCGTCGTCGCCCCGGCCACCCAGGTGCTGCCGGTCCCGGACGGGGTCGACCTCATCGAGGCCGCCGGGCTGCCGGAGGCCGCGTGCACGGTGTACTCGAACGTCGGCATGCTCGCCGGGCTCCGACCGGGGCAGACCCTGCTCGTGCACGGCGGCACCGGCGGGATGGGGTCGCACGCGGTGCTCTGGGCGAAGGCGCTCGGCGCACGTGTGGTCGCCACGTCCGGGGGCGAGCGGAAGGTCCGGGCGTCACGGGAGCTCGGCGCCGACCTCGTGGTGGACCACCGCACCGAGGACTTCGTCGCGCGCACGCTCGCGTTCACCGACGGCCGCGGGGTCGACGTGGTGCTCGACGTCGTCGGACCCGACTACCTGGCGCGGAACCTCGAGGTCCTCGCCCCGAACGGGCACGTCGCCGTGATCGCCTCGGGCAGCGGGAGCACGGCCGAGCTCGACCTCGGCGCGATGATGCGGAAGCGGGCGACGATCAGCGCGACGACGCTCCGTGCCCGCCCCCTCGACGAGAAGGCCGCGATCGTCGAGGCCGTCCGACGGGAGGTCTGGCCGTTCGTCGCCGACGGTCGGGTGCGTCCGGTGGTCGACTCGGTCCTGCCCCTCGACCAGGCCGCCGAGGCCCACCGCCGGGTCCGCGACGGCGAGGTCGTCGGGAAGGTGCTGCTGACGCCCTAGGCGCGCGGTCAGGCGTGGACGCGGGCGAGGAACGCGACGAGGGCCGGGTGCTGCGGTGCGTCGAGGACGTCGGCGGGGGCGCCCTGCTCCACGACCTCGCCCCGGTGCAGGAACACGATCCGGTCCGCCACGTTCCGCGCGAAGTGCATCTCGTGCGTGGTCATCAGGATCGTCGATCCCTGACGCTTGAGCTCGGTGACGAGGTCGAGCACCTCGCCGACGAGCTGCGGGTCGAGGGCGCTCGTGACCTCGTCGAGCAGCAGGAGCTCGGGGTCGGACGCGATCGCCCGGACGATGGCGACGCGCTGCTGCTGCCCGCCGGAGAGCCGGTCCGGGTACGCCCCGGCGAAGTCGGCGAGACCGATCCGGTCGAGCAGCCGCCGCGCGGTCGCCTCGGCCGAGGCCTTGCCGACGCCGTGCACCTGTCGCGAGGCGAGCGTCACGTTGTCGAGCACGCTCATGTGCGGGAACAGGTTGAACTGCTGGAACACGACGCCGATCCGCGCCCGGGTCGCGTCGACGTCGATCCGCGGGTCCGCGATGTCCGTGCCCTGCAGCAGGATCTCGCCGTCGTCGATGCCCTCGAGCAGGTTGACCGTCTTGAGGAGGGTCGACTTGCCGGAGCCGGACGCGCCGATGACGCAGATGACCTCGTGGCGGTGCACCGCCAGGTCGATCCCGCGCAGCACCTCGTGCTCACCGAAGGACTTGCGCACCCCGCGCAGCTCGAGGACGCGAGCCGACGTGTCGGGCGCGACCCGCTCCTCCTGGCTGACCTCGCTCACACGGTCCCTCCGATCTGCTCACGGCGCTGCTGCCGGCGCGCGATCGCGTCCGTGACGCGGATCAGCGGCAGGCTGATCAGCACGAACAGCAGACCGGCGACGAAGTACGGCGTGAAGTTGTAGGTCTCCGCCTGGGCGATCTGTGCCGACCGGACGGCGTCGACGGCGCCGAGGATCGACACGAGGCCGACGTCCTTCTGCATCGAGACGAAGTCGTTCATGAGCGCGGGGGTGACCTTGCGGATCGCCTGCGGCAGCACGACCAGGCGCAGGGTCTTCGCGTGCGACAGCCCCAGCGACCGGGCCGCGAGACGCTGCGACGGGTGCACGGCCTCCATGCCGGCGCGGAGCACCTCGGCGATGTACGACGAGTAGGTCAGGATGATCGCGATCGTGCCCCAGACCTCGGCGGGGAGGCGGGGGAAGACCCCGAGCCCCGGGATCCCGTAGCCGACCAGGTACAGCACGATGATGAGCGGCAGACCGCGGAACAGGTCGGTGTACCCGGTGGCGAGCATCCGCAGCGGGAAGAACACCGGGCTCCGCAGCCCCCGGACCACGGCGAGCAGCGTGCCGAACACGGCGACGCCGATCGCGCTGAAGAACAGGATCCGGATGTTCAGCCAGAGGCCCAGCAGGATGTCGGGGAACGAGTCGATCGCGGTCTGCGGGTCGAAGAACGACTGCTGGACCGCGGCCCACCCCGGGGTGTTCACGACGCCGAAGTAGACGACGGCGACGACCACGAGCGTCGACACCACGGACACCACGAGCGATCGCCGCCCGCGCTGGCGACGGTACAGCCGACGCTCCAGCTCGACCTGGCTCGGCGCGGGTGCGGTCACCGGGGACCCGGCGCCGGCTGGCAGGCTCACGGAGCTACTTCAGGACCGGAGTGCCGGTCTCCGAGGAGAGCCACTTGGTCTGCAGGTCCTCGAGCGTGCCGTCCGCCTTGAGTGCCTTCAGCGCCTCGTCGACCTTGCTCGTCAGCTCGGAGCCCTTCGGCAGCACGAAGCCGAACTGGTCGCCGGAGCCGTCCGCCGGGAACTGCGCCGAGACGGTGCCCTTGCCGTCGAGCTGCGCGCCGGACATGTAGAACGCCGTCGGCAGGTCGGTGACGATCGCGTCGATCTGGCCGGACTTGAGCGCGAGGATCGCGTCGTCGTTCGAGTTGAAGACCTGCGGGGTCACGCCGAGGACGTCCTTGACGCTCTGGATGCTCGTCGAACCGGTCGCGACGCCGATCGCGTCCTGCTTGAGCGCGGCGATGGTCGTGTCGCCCGCGGCCTTCGAGGACTCGGTGGTCACGACGGCCTGGGTGGTCGTGTAGTACGCGGTGGACATGTCGACGGCCTTCTTGCGCTTGGCGTCGATCGAGAACTGCTGGATGTTGAGGTCCCAGTCCTTCGGACCCGGGGCGATCGCACTGTCGAAGGTGCTGCGCTTCCAGACGACGTCGGACTTCGCGTAGCCCATCTCCTTCGCGACGGCGTACGCCACGGCGGCCTCGAAGCCCTTGCCGGACTGCGGCTTGTTGTCCTCGACCCACGGCGAGTACGCGGGCTGGCCGGTCGCGATGGTGAGCTTGCCGTCGGTCACGGTCCCCGCGGCGTTGCTGCTGCCGGTCGAGCACGCGCTGAGGGCGAGGGCGGCGACCGCGGCGGTCGCGACGGCGATGGTCAGGCGGAGGGATCGGGTCACGGTCGGGCCTTCGTGCGAGGGGGAGGGGGCAGGACGAAGTGTACTTCGCGGTGGGATACCAACGCGAAACGGATGTCTCGCGACTACTCGGCGAGCGTGAAGTCCTCGAACGAGAACCCGGGCGACACCAGGCAGCTCAGCAGCACCTCGCCCTCGCCGGGCAGGGTCCGCTGCCACACGCCGCCGCGCACGAACGCCTGCGCGTCGTTCACCCGGTCGCGTCCGGCGTCCGGGCCGAGCGTGATCGTCGCGCCGGGTTCCGGCTGGTCGCCGTCGCCGCCGAGCTGCAGGTCGACGGCGTCGGGTCCGTGCCACATCCAGATCTCGTCGCTCGTCACCCGGTGCCAGGCGGACGCCTCACCCGGCGGCAGCAGGAAGTGGATCAGGGTGGCCGCGGGGCGGTCGCCGGCGGGCGTCGACACCGTCGCGGGCGAGGTCCAGGTGCGGACGTACCAGCCGCCCTCCGGGTGCGGTTCCATGCCGAGGGCGACGGCGCGCTTCGGCACGTCGAGCCACTCGATCAGCGTGCCGTCGACGGTGCGACGGGCGGCCATGCCGGGGCGGGGTGCGGTCTCGGTCACGATTCCTCCAGGGGACGTCCAGGGGCGGTGGGCACGGCGGTGAGCGCGCCCTCGACGGCGCGGACCGTGCCGCGGACGACGGTCGAGACCGCGCGGCCGGCACCGTCCTCGACGAGTTCGGCCAGCGCGTCCGGCACGGTCCGGGCGTCGACGTCGAACACCGCGAGGTCGGCACGGGCCCCCACGGCGAGGTGCCCGATCCGGTCCGGCCCGACGGCGAGCCCCATCGCGTGCGCGCCGCCGAGGGTCGCCGCGGCGAGGAGCCGTTCGTGCAGGTCGCGGTGTCCGTAGCCCTGGGCGCGGGCTATCCGGTGCAGGGCCGTCACGTCGGCCATCAGGTCGAGCGACGGCGACGAGGACAGCGAGTCCGTGCCGATGGCGATCGGGCTGCCCTCGCGCAGGTAGTCGGCGACGGGCGGTGGGTCGAGTCCGATGACGGCGTTCGAGCGCGGGCAGAGTGCGACCGCGGTCCCCCGCGCGCGGAGGAGTGCCCGGTCGGCGGCGGTCATGTAGACGCCGTGCGCGATGTGGCAGTCCGGCCCGAGGACACCGAGTCGGTCGACGAACGCGGTCGCGCTCGCGCCGAAGCCGAGGGCGCGCATGGCCCGGAACGACGGGACGTTGGCGAGGTGCCAGTCGTTGCCGTGGCCGACCCCGTCGACCCCCTCGAGTCCGGGGACGGGACCGAGGGCGGTGCGCTCCCCCTCGAACGCGGCTTCGCCGAGGTGCAGGTGCAGCCGGAGTCCGCGCTGGCGCACGATGTCGGGGAGCTCGAGCAGCGGTGCGACGTCGAGCGAGTACGGCGCGTGCGGCGAGAGCCCCGCGCCCGGGTCCGTCGGGATCCGCTCGAGCTCGGCGAGGACCTGGTCGCGGCCGTGGGTCTGCCACGCCGCGTTCTCCCAGTCCATGACCTCCCAGTAGGCGATGCCCCCGAGTCCGGCCTCGGCGAGCACGGTCGACGCCTCGATGTCCGTGACGATGTCGGCGATGCTCGTCACGCCCGCGAGGATCGACGCCGTCGCACCGAGGGTCGCCTCGGCGTGCCAGTCGTGCGGTTCGGCGTAGTCCTCGTTGAACGCGGCGGCCCAGTCCTCGAACCCGGTGTACTGACGCTGGCCGACACTGGCCATGCCGGTGTACTGCAGGTGGGAGTGCGCGTTCACGAGCCCCGGCAGCAGGGCGCCCCGCCACGGGCGCTCGGTGAAGGGCGTGCCCGAGCCGGCGAGCTGGTCGACGACCCAGGAGCGGTCGCCGACGTGCAGGATGCGACCGTCCCGCACCGCCACCGCGCCGTCCGCGATGGGCGGTGCGGTCATCGGCACGACGACGCGCGCCGAGTGCACGGTGACGGGGTGCGCGCCGCTCACGCGGGGTCTCCGAACCGGTGGGTCCGGACGTCCGGCTCGCGGTCGGCGGGGTGCTCGGCGAGCGGTCCGGGAGGCGCGGCCGGCGCGCCGAACGCGGCGAGCGCCACGCGGGCGGTCGCGTCGTCGACCGCGGGGTCGATCGGCACGACGGCACGGTCGAGCTCGTCGCCGCGTTCGAGGAGCATCCGGACGGCACCGAGCTGTGCGGCGAAGGACAGGTCCATGATCTCGACCGGGTTGCCCTCGGCTGCGGTGATGTTGATGCAGCCGCCGCCGTCGAGCACGATCGGGCCGTCGTCCCGACCGGGGAAGACGAGCCGCTCGGCCTTCGGGCCGACCGGGGTCCGCTCGGCGCCGGCCGCGCGGGCGTCGTCGAGTGCCACCTCGTGCTCCACCCCGCCCGCGACCGCGACGACCGCACCGGGTGCCGAGGACCGCAGTGTGCGGAGGTCGATCGTGTCGGCGACCCCGGTGGCGCTCATCACGAGGTCGGCGTCCTGCACCGCTTCGGCGAGGGGCGCGACGGCGTACCCGGCGAAGAGCGCCTGCAGGGCGCGCACGGGGTCCGTCTCGGCGACCGTCACCCGCAGGCCGAGCGCCGTGAGCACCAGCGCGACCCCTTCGCCGACGTGCCCGAACCCGGCGACGACCGCCGCGCCTCCCGGGACCACGCGGTGCGTGCCGGACGAGAGCCGGTCGAGCAGGTCGAGCACCGCGAACACCGTGGACTGGCCGGTGCCGTACCGGTTGTCGAAGAAGGTCTTGGTGCGGGCGTCGTTCACCGCGACGACGGGGATGCCGAGCTCGCCGCGCGCCGCCATGGTGCGGAGCGGGCGGAGGCCGCTCGTCGTCTCCTCGGCGGCGCCGAGCATCGTGGGCACCAGGTCCGGCCGCTCCTGGTGTGCGAGACGGATCACGTGCGAGCCGTCGTCGAGCAGGATGTGCGGCCGGGTGTCGAACATCGCGAGGGCGAGGGCCCGCTGCTCGGGGAGCGAGGCGGCACTGCTCGCGTACACGGTCAGCCCGGCTGCCCGGAGGGCGTCGGCCACGGCGTCGTCGGTCTCGTCGGCGTGGGCGTAGACGACGACCTCGGCGCCGGCGTCGCGGAGGAGCAGGCTCAGCACGGCGGTCTTCGGCTCGAGGACCATCGCGACGCCGATCCGGGTGCCACGGAGGAGTCCCCCGTCCCGGAGCTCGGCGGCGACCGCTCGCGACACGGGCATCGACCGGCGGGCCCAGCGCAGGCGGGCCTCGGCCGCGGGGTCGTCCTCGGGGTCGCGGCCGGTGGAGACGAGGAACACGTCGTCGGACAGCATCGGCACCGCGAGGACGCCGGGACGGGCGATCGCGACCGGGCCGAAGGCGTCCTCGTCGACGGCGGGGAGGTGCCGTCCGGCGTCGACCACGACCAGGGTGGCTCCACGTGGTCGGTCGGCCTCGCGTTCGATGACGGGCGTGGAGTCCTCGGGTGACCCGGCGCACCAGAGTTGGTCGACGGGTTCGTGGGGCAGGGCCTCGCGCGCGCCGAGTCCGGTGAGGAGGGCGCGGAGGGCGGCGACGTCACGGGGGTCGCCGCCGACGATGCGGAACCGACGAGCGGCGACGAGCAGGTTCGTCGCGCCCGCGAAGCGTCGGACGGCCGCCGAGGCCCAGGCGCGGGTCTCGGGGTCGGCTCCTGACGGCATGCCCCAATCGTAGGGCGAGCGGGTGGCGGGGAGGCGCCGGCGCTCAGCGCACCACGTGCGGCGGCGGTGTGCCGTCCCAGCCGCCGTCCGCCGGCCCCGACCGCCACGGCGCGGGCCAGGCATCGGGTGCGGTCCCCGCCCGGTCGAGCCGGCGGTGCCGACGCAGCACCGTGACGAGGACCACGACGCCGACGGCCGACACGATCGCCAGCCCGATGACGTACAGGGTCGTGGCGACACCGGCGATCGACGCCGGGACGTACCCGTTCCGCGCCGCCGAGAACGGGGTGCCCGTCACGACGAACGCCAGGAGCGTGGAGATCGTCGAGTTCGAGTCCCAGAGCCCGTGCAGCAGCGACACCCCCACGTAGGCGACGAGCGGCGCCCAGGACCACCGGAAGCGGTCCCGGCCGCGGGCGGCGCCGAACAGCACCGCGCCGAGGATCGACGTCCAGAGCACGTGCCCGACGGGCGAGAGCACGGCCCGGACGACCTCGGTCTGCAGCAGGGAGGCCAGGTCGATGCCGCGCGCGGTGATCGCCGCGTTGAACGCGTAGCCCGCCGACTCGAACGCGGCGAACCCGGCACCGACCGTCGCCCCGAGCAGCGCCCCCTGCCTGGCCGTCTTCGGACGGACGCGCCACCCGACGAACAGCAGGAGGACGCCCTTGACGAACTCCTCGACGAAGCCGACGACGATGTACACGAGGGCGTCCTGCTGCAGGTTCGCCTCGAGCAGCGACGCCCCGAGGACGCCGAGGATCCCGCCGACGAAGAACGCGACGATGAGCTGCATCGTGCTCACCGAGCCGGTCACCCGCTCGATGACGAAGAGCACGACAGTGAAGGGCACGAGGAAGCTGCCGAGCAGGATGATCGTCGGGACGAGGTTCGTGTTCAGCGTCGTGATCGTGACGACGATGGTGACGACCCACAGCAGGAACCCGACGAGCAGGGTCTTCCACCACCAGCCGTGGCGGTGGTGCGGGTGGACGGCGCGGACGTCCGTGGACAGGCTCATGGGGCCATGCTGCTCCGTGGCGGCGCGGGTCGTCACGGGAATGCGGCGGGGGCGCCGGACGTAGTCTCTCGGCATGAGCGATGCATCCTTCGACAAGGTCACGATGTTCGGTGCGGACTGGTGCCGCGACTGCCGCCGTTCCAAGGCGCTGCTCGACACGCTCGGCGTGGACTACGAGTACGTCGACGTCGAGCAGGACCTGGCGGCCGCGGACCGCGCCGAGGAGATCAGCGGGCGGAAGAACATCCCCGTCGTCGTGCTGCCGAACGGCAAGCACTTCGTCGAGCCGTCCGACGCCGAGCTGCGTTCGGAGCTCGAGGCCGCCGGCGTCGTCTGACGTCGGGTCGCGACGCGACCAGGACGGGAGGCGCGGTGTGCGTCCGACGCGCACCGCGCCTCCCGTCCGCTGGTCGCGTCGACGTCAGTTGTGCGCGGACATCGGATGAATCCGGCATGATGGCCGCGTGATCATCGACGCTCACCACCACCTCTGGGACCCTGCCGACCGGCCGTACCCCTGGATGGACGACTCCGTCGCCCCGATCCGACGCCGCTTCGACGTGGACGACCTGCGCCGGGCGACGGCAGGCACGGACGTCCGCCGGACGATCGCCGTGCAGGCCGTGCACGATGCCGACGAGACCGCCTGGCTCCTGGCGCAACCGGCACCGGTCGCCGGGGTCGTGGGGTGGGTCGACCTCACCGCGTCCGACGTGGCCGATCGGCTGGCGTCGATCCGGAGCAGCACCGGCGGCGACCGACTGGTCGGCATCCGGCACCAGGCGCAGGACGAGCCCGACCCCGCCTGGCTCGCCCGCCCCGAGGTGGTCCGTGGCGTCCGGGCGGTCGCCAGCGCCGGCTTGGCGTTCGACCTGCTCGTCCGTGCCCGCGAGCACGAGGCGGCGGTCGCCCTCGTCGACGCGGTACCGGAGGGGTCGTTCATCCTCGACCACGCCGGCAAGCCGACGATCGACACCGGGGACTCCGCGTGGCCGGACCGGATGCGGGAGCTCGCCGCCCGGCCGAACGTGACGTGCAAGGTGTCGGGGCTCCTCACCGAGGCCGGCACCGACTGGCGGGAGCGTCCCGTCGCCCGGTACGCCCGCATGGTCGTCGAGCACTTCGGCCCCGACCGCTCGCTGTTCGGGTCCGACTGGCCGGTGTCGACGCTGGCCGCCGGGTACGCCGAGGTGCTGCGGACGACGGGCGACGCACTCGCCGACCTCTCGTCGACCGAACGCGACGCGGTCTTCCGGGGAACGGCCGAGCGTGTGTACCTTGCCGGAGCGCCCACGCAGACATAGGATGTTTCCGCTGCACCGGCGCAGCAGGAGAGCGAGGAACGATGCGGTTCGCACGACTTGGCCCGGCGGGGAGCGAGATCCCCGTGGCGATCGACGACGACGGCGAGGTCCTCGACCTCCGGAGCCTCACGAGCGACATCAGCGGTGGCTTCCTGGCGTCCGACCCCGGTCCCGACGCGCTCGTCCGGCACGCCCGCGCCGCCGGCGACCTGCCCGTGCTCGACCGTGCGGACGACCTCCGGCGCGGAGCGCCCGTCGCCCGGCCCGGCAAGGTCGTCTGCATCGGCCTGAACTACCGCGACCACGCCGCCGAGACCGGTGCCGAGATCCCCACCGAGCCGATCGTGTTCATGAAGGACCCGATGACGGTGATCGGCCCCGACGACGAGGTCATGATCCCGCGCGGCAGCGAGAAGACCGACTGGGAGATCGAACTCGCGATCGTGATCGGCACGACGGCCAGGTACTGCGCGTCCGAGGACGAGGCCGCGGCGCACATCGCCGGGTACGCCATCGCCAACGACGTCTCCGAGCGGGCGTTCCAGCTCGAGCGCGGCGGGCAGTGGGACAAGGGCAAGTCGTGCGAGACGTTCAATCCGCTCGGCCCGTGGCTCGTCACCCCGGCGGCGCTCGAGGCGGACGGGCTCGACCCGGACGCGCTGTCACTGCAGCTCCGGGTCAACGGCGACCTGCGGCAGGACGGCAGCACCCGGGACATGATCTTCCGGCCGGCCGAGATCGTCCGGTACCTCTCGCAGTTCATGGTGCTGTACCCGGGCGACGTGATCAGCACCGGGACGCCGGCGGGGGTCGCGCTCGGGAGCGGAGCGCCCTACCTGCGGCCCGGCGACGTCGTCGAGCTCACCGCCGAGGGTCTCGGCTCGCAGCGCCAGACGGTCGGTGCGGCGTGACCGCCGGGACCCACGAGGGCCTGCGCGCGATCGTCACCGGCGGCGCCTCGGGGATCGGTGCCGCGATCGCCGCCGCCCTGCGGGACCGCGGTGCCCGCGTGGCGGTGCTCGACCTGCAGCCCGGCGACGACGACCTGTCGTTCCGCTGCGACGTCGCGTCCGACGACTCCGTCCGCGCGGCGGTGCGGGAGGCGGTGGACGCGCTCGGCGGTCTCGACGTACTGGTGAACAACGCCGGCATCGGCGCCCAGGGCACCGTCGAGGACAACCCCGACGACGAGTGGCGCCGGGTGTACGAGGTGAACGTCCTCGGCGCCGTCCGCCTGTCCCGCGCCTGCCTGCCGCACCTGCGGGAGTCGGACGCCGCGAGCATCGTGAACACCTGCTCGATCGCGGCCACCGCCGGGCTGCCGCAGCGGGCGCTGTACTCCGCGACGAAGGGCGCCGTCGCCGCACTCACCCGTGCGATGGCAGCGGACCACATCCGCGAGGGCATCCGCGTCAACGCCGTGAACCCCGGCACCGCGGACACGCCCTGGGTGGCGCGACTGCTGTCGACGGCGGCGGACCCTGCGGCGGAACGGGCCGCCCTGGAGGCGCGCCAACCGCACGGACGCCTCGTCGCCGCCGACGAGGTCGCCGAGGCCGTCGCGTACCTCACGAGTCCCCTCGCCCGGTCGACGACGGGCGTCGACCTCGCGGTCGACGGCGGGATGCAGGCACTCCGGCTCCGTCCGGCCTGATGGTGCCCGGAGGCGCGGCTATCGTCGTCTTGTCCGCTCACGTCCGCGAGCGGCCGAGCAGGAGGTGGTGACGTGGCGTCGCTGACCGACGATGCGATCGCACGCATCCAGCAGATGATCGTGAGCGGCGAGCTCCAACCCGGGCAGCGCCTCCCGCCCGAGAAGGAGCTGAGCGAGTCGCTCGGCCTGTCCCGCAACAGCCTGCGCGAAGCGGTGAAGGCCCTCGAGCTCATCCGCGTGCTCGACGTCCGACGCGGCGACGGGACCTACGTCACCTCGCTCGAGCCCGCCGTCCTGCTCGAGGCGGTCTCGTTCGTCGTCGACATGCACCACGACCGCTCGCTCGTGGACCTGCTCGAGGTCCGGCGCATCCTGGAACCGGCGTCCGCCGTCCTCGCGACCGCCCGCGCCTCCCAGCAGCAGATCGACGACCTGCACGCGCTCATGCAGTCCGTCGGCGAGGACACCGGCGTCGAGGACCTCGTCGCCCACGACCTCCTCTTCCACTCCACGATCGCGGGCATCGGCGGCAACCAGTACCTGTCCGGCCTGCTCGACGCGCTGTCGAGCAAGACCGTGCGGGTGCGGGTCTGGCGCGGGCTCACGCAGAACGGCTCCGTGCAGCGCACGCTCGACGAGCACGCGGCGATCGTCGACGCGATGCAGCGCCGCGACCCCCAGCTCGTGCAGGCGCTCGTCGTGGCGCACGTCGAGGGCGTCGAGCGCTGGCTGCGGCGGTCGCTCGACTGAAGCCGACAATCCTCCCAGGCAGGGGCGAGTTGGGTCTGACCTCGGCGCTGACTCCGGCAAACCATGCCGCGGCAACCGCACCCACGAGGAGGAAACCGTGCTCGGTCTCATCATCAGCTTGATCATCATCGGACTCATCGCCGGCGCACTCGCCCGGCTCATCGTCCCCGGCAAGCAGCACATCTCGATCCCCATGACCATCCTGCTCGGCATCATCGGGTCGTTCGTGGGTGGGTTCCTCGGGTTCCTGATCTTCCAGCACGACCCGATGGACGGCTTCTTCCAGCCGGCCGGCATCATCGGCTCGATCATCGGTGCGGTCATCGTGCTCTTCATCTACACGCGCTTCGCCGGCCGGAGCGCCCGCACCCGCTAGTCGGACGCACGTCGAACCACGGAACCGACGTCGAACCAGCCACTGCTGCTGGTTCGACGTCGGTTTCGTGGTTCCACCCCGCGCGCGGCGCGTCAGACGGCGAGCAAGCCCGCGGCGCGCAGGTCGTCCCAGAGCGCCCCGGGCACCGTCGCCGCGGCCCGAGCCACGTTGGAGCGCACCTGCTCGGCCGACTGCGCACCGAGGGCGATCGCCCGGACGGCGGCGGCCCGGCGCGGGAACGCGAGCGCGGCCTCCGGCAACGTGACCCCGTGCCGTTCGCAGACGTCCGCGATCGCGTTCGCCCGGTCGACGAGCGCCCGCGGAGCAGTCGCGTAGTCGTACGTCGCCGTGGCGTCCGGCCGCTCCTGCCCGAGCAGCCCCGAGTTGTAGACGCCGACTGCGACCACGGCGACCCCGAGGTCCTCGCACCGTGCGACCAGGGCGGCCGCCGGCTGTTCGAGCAGCGTGTACCGCCCCGCGAGCATCACGACGTCGCACAGGCCCGTCGACACCGCCGCGTCCAGGGCCTCGACCGAGTTCGACCCGACGCCGACTGCCCGCACGACCCCCTCGTCCCGCAGCTCGGCGAGCGTCGGCAGGGCCTGCGTCAACCCGTCCCGCAGCGAGTACACGTCCGGGTCGTGCAGGTACGCGACGTCGACGTGGTCGAGCCCGAGTCGCCCGAGGGACTCGTCGAGGGACCGCCGCACGCCCGACGGCGACGGGTCCCACTGCCGCACCAGGTCGTCCGGGACGGCGAACCCGCCGGAGGCCAGGTCGTCCCCGGCTCCCCGCCCCGGCACGAGCAGGCGTCCGACCTTCGTCGACACCAGGTAGTCGGACCGCGGCCGCTCGGCGAGTGCCCGGCCGAGCCGTCGTTCGGACAGCCCGAGCCCGTAGTGCGGCGCGGTGTCGAACCCGCGCACTCCGCCGTCCCAGGCCGCGTCGACCGTGGCACGGGCGTCCTCGTCGGAGACCTCGCGCAGCAGGTTGCCGATCCCGGCGCCACCGAACCAGAACGGCCCGCGGTCGAGGTCCGGAAGACCGCCGGTCACGCGTCCACCTGCGCCGCGAGCGACCAGACCCGCGGGATCCCGTCGTCGCTGCCGGAGTAGTCGTCGTCCACCTCGAGCAGCGGGTTCACGACCGCCTGCCACTCGGCGTTCACGGGGTCATCGGCGAGCGCCTTCCGCATCGCCCGGTAGTCCTCGACCTCGACGAGGTGGACGAGGTCCTGCCCGTCCCGCCAGATCGTCCAGTCGCGCACACCGGCAGCGCGCAGTCGGGCGGCCAGCTCGGGCGGGACCGAGGCGTGCACGCGTTCGTACGCCGCCTCGCTCCCCGCCCGCAACCGGGTGCGGGTCAGCACGCGCTGCATCAGTCGCGCAGGAACAGCTCGACCACGGGCACCGCGACGTCGGGCCGCACGATCGGCAGCGTGAGCGTCAGCGTCCCCGCGGGCTGACCGCCGAGCCCGGTGTTCTGCGCCCGGGTCCCCGGCGGGATCTCACGGAAGTGGATCTCCGACGCGTCGTTCAGGAGCTGGGCGTACTCGACGCGTCCGGCCAGGTCGGCGAGGTGCACGTGCTCGAACGGCCACGTGAACAGGTGCAGGTACAGCCGGTTCCCGTTCTGGGTGAGGACGGTCCCCGCCGGGGCCGTGAACGAGGACGGTCCGGCGCCGTACACCGACCGGGCGTGCTGACGCATCCACTCCCCGATCCCGGCGAGCGCGGTGCGGGCGACCCCGTCGAACTCGCCGCGACCGGTCGGCCCGACGTTGAGCAGCATGTTCCCGTTGTTCGAGACGCCGTCGACGAGCATGCGCACGAGCAGGTCGGTGCTCTTGACGTTCAGGTTGTCGCGGTCGTAGCCCCACGAGCCGTTCAGCGTCTGGCAGGCCTCCCACGGCACCGGCACGCCGTCGACCTCCATCGGCTTGTCCGGCTGGTACTGCTCCGGCGTGACGATGTCCCCCGGCAGGTCGAGGCGGTCGTTGACGATGATGCCGGGCTGGAGCCGTCGGGTGAGCGCCAGGAGCTCCTCGGAGCCCCAGTCGTCGCGGCCCTTGCCGCCCCAGATGTCCTCGTGGTCGTTGTCGCGGTACGAGAAGTCGTAGAACAGGTAGTCGATCCGCCCGTAGTCCGACAGCAGCTCCGTCACCTGTCCGTGCAGGTACTCCCGGTACCGCGCCATGTCACGGCCCTCGTTCAACGCCGCGATCGCCTCGTCGCCGTCGTCCCGGCGCGGGTGCACACCGTCGACGGTGAAGTCCGGGTGGTGCCAGTCGATGAGCGAGTGGTAGAAGCCGACCCGCAGGCCCTCGGCGCGGACGGCGTCGACGAACTCGCGGACGATGTCGCGGCCGAACGGGGTGTTCGTGGACTTGTAGTCGGTGAGCGCGGAGTCCCAGAGCGCGAAGCCCTCGTGGTGCTTCGTGGTGAGCACGACGTACTTCATGCCGGCCTCGCGGGCGCGACGTGCCCAGTCGGCGGCGTCGAACAGGTCCGGGTCGAAGTGGTCGAAGTACTTCTGGTAGTCCGCGTCGGTGATCCGCTCGCGGTTCTTCACCCACTCGTGCCGGGCGGGCAGGGCGTACAGCCCCCAGTGGATGAACATGCCGAACCGGTCGTGGCGGAACCACGCGGGCAGCCCGGAGGCGTCGGTCGCGGTCTGCGGCTCTGCGGGTGCGGTGATGGTCATGTGGGGCGGTTTCCTTTCTGGGGTGACGGTCGGGAGGCGCGGCGCGCCCTGGCGAGGTCGGCTACCGGCCACCGAGGCCGGAGGTGACGATGCCCTTGACGAGGTGCTTCTGCAGCAGGATCAGCAGGATCACGGTGGGCAGCATCGAGATCACCGACGCCGCCATGACGAGGTTCCACTCGGAACCCTGCTGTCCGAAGAACTGCTGCAGACCGAGCGGGATCGTGCCGTGGGCCTCGACGTCGTTCACCACGACGAGGGGCCACAGGAACGAGTTCCAGTAGGAGATGAACGAGAACACGGCGAGCACGGCCATGGTCGGCCGGGCGAGCGGCAGCATCACCGACACGAAGGTCCGGATCGCGCCGGCGCCGTCCACGCGTGCGGCGTCGTCGAGCTCCTGCGGGACGGTCAGGAAGAACTGCCGGATCAGGAACGCCCCGAGGGCCGTGAACGCCCACGGCACGATGAGCGCCTGGAACGTGTCGACCCAGCCGAAGCCCTGCATCATCACGTACATCGGGATGACGAGGACGTCCTGCGGGATCATCAGCGTCACGAGGAAGAGCAGGAACACGGTGTTCCGGCCCCGCCAGCGCAGCCGTGAGAAGGCGTAGCCGGAGAGCACCGCCACGACGACGTTGATCGCGGTGCCGGCGGCCGCGACGAGGATCCCGTTGAGGATGAATCGGGCGAACGGCAGGTAGGTGAACGCCTGCACGTAGTTGTCCCACTCGAGGGACCGCCCCCAGAGCGTCGGCGGCGTGGTGAACACCTGGTCCGCCGGCTTGAGGCTCGTGGCGACCATGTAGACGAGCGGCGACACGAACAGCAGCGCGACGAGACAGAGCAGCGCGTAGCCGATCGCGTGCCGGACGCGTCCGGGGCGGGGCGCCGAGGCGGTCCGGGGCACGGACCGCGGGTTGACCGTCCGGTTCGCCGTGGTGAACCCGCTCGTGCGGGGTCGGGTCAGCTCACTCATAGTGCACCCACCGCTTCTGTCCGAGGAACTGGACGGCCGTGATCCCGAGGATGATGACGAACAGCACCCAGGCGCCGGCCGAGGCCAGCCCGAGCTGCTGGTTCTGGAAGCCCGTGTTGTAGATGTACTGCACGAGGGTCTCCGTCGCGGTGCCCGGTCCGCCCTTGGTGAGGACGAAGGGCTGTACGAACACCTGGAACGACGTGATGAGGGTCATCATCGTGGCGAAGAACACCGACGGCGAGATGAGCGGGAACTTGATCGCCCAGAACGTCTGCCACGCGTTCGCCCCGTCGAGCTGCGACGCCTCGATCTGGTTCTCCGGGACGGCGTCGAGCGCCGCCGAGAAGATGAGCATGTTGTACCCGAAGCCCTGCCAGACGCTCATCGCGACGATGGCGAGCATCGCCCAGTGCTCGTCGGCGAGGAAGTTCGGAGCCCCGACGCCGACGGTCGACCGCAGGCTCGCGTCGATCGCCCCGCCCGGCTGGTAGAGCATCCGCCAGACCACGACGTTCGCGACGATCGGCGTGATGGTCGGGATGAAGAAGAGGACGCGGAAGACGTGCCGACCGGCGATCCTGGGCGTCAACCAGGCCGCCAGCCCGAGTGACACGACGAGGTTGAGCGGCACGTACAGCACGACGAACAGGGCCGTGTTGAGCGTCACCGTCCGGAACACCGGGTCCTGGAACAGCCGCGCGTAGTTCTCGACGCCCGCCCAGCTGCGTTCGCCGAGCATCGGCCAGTTCATGAAGCTGACGACGAGCGACGCGATGATCGGGAACGCCGTGAAGACGACGAGGCCGATCGAGTGCGGGGCGGCGAAGGCGGCGCCCCACCACGATCGTCGTCCGACGACGCCCGCGGCGTCGCCGCCCCTGGGGCGAGGCGTCGCCGTGCCTGTCGCGACCGCGGTCGCGACGGCGGGGACCGCCGGTGGGTCCTGGATGGTGGTCATGGACGACCTCCTCGTCGTTCGCCGGTTCCTGCTGGGTGGGTCGGACGGGAGGCGCGGGGCGGGGTCGACCCGCGCCTCCCGTCCGTCAGACGGTCACGTCGGTCACTGCGTGCCGAGCTGGCCGGCGATCGAGGACATCGTGTCCTTGCCGGACGTCTGCCCGTTGATCGCCTGGAGCGCGTACTGCGTGAAGAGCTGGCCGAGCTGGTCGCTCTGCTTGTTGCCGGGCAGCGGCGAGGACTTCGCGAGGGCCGCCTTGAGCGCGGTCTCCGCCCCGTCGATGCCGGCGCTGGAGTACCACGCCCCCTGGGCCGCGGTGCGTGCCGGGAAGGCGCGTCCCTGCTCGGCGAGCGACGTGAGCACCTTCTCGCTCGTCATCGTCTGGACGGCCTTGAACGCCTGCTCCGGGTACTTGCACTGCTTCGAGATGCCGAAGCCCGAACCGGCGGCGAAGGTCGACGGGCCCGAGGTCCCGGCCGGCAGCGTCGTGACGCCGAGGTCGAACTGCACCTTGGCCTTCTGGCTGATGAGCGACCACGGACCGTCGGTGTACATCGCCACCTTGCCCGCGGCGAAGTCGTTGCCCGGGGTCGAGGTGTCCGACGACGCCTCGGTCGCGTAGCCCTTCTTCACGAGGCTGGCGAGCCAGTCGAGGCCGTCCGCGAACTTCGGGTCCGTGGCGTCGATCTTGCCGGCCTCGGTGATCACGCGGCCGCCGTTGTAGCCGTAGATCATCGACTCGAGGTTGAGGTCGCCGACGGTCGAGCCGAACTCGGTGATGCCCTTGGCCTTGAGCGCCTTTCCGGCCTGCTCGAAGTCGTCGGTGGTCCAGCCCGGCTCCGGGTCGGCCACGCCGGCCTGCTTGAAGAGGTCCTTGTTGTAGAACATCAGGATGGGCCCGGTGTCGTACGGCAGACCGTAGAGCTTGCCGTCGACCTTCATGCCGTCGAGTGCCGTGCTGTCGTACGCCGACAGGTCGAGCCCGTCGTTCTTCGCGAGGTCGTCGAGCGACAGGAGCGACGAGGTGTAGTTCGCCGCGCGGAGCGACTGCATGCTCACGATGCACTGCGCGCTGCCGGCACTGAGCTGCGTGCTGAGCTTCGTGAAGTAGTTCTCGAACGGGGCGCCCTGGATGGTGAGGGTGATGCCGTCCTCGCTCTTCACGGTGTCGGCGACCTTCTGCCAGGCGGCCTTGTCCTCCTTCCCGGCGATCCACATGGACCAGGTCATGGCGTCCTTCGACTGGCTGCCACCGGCACTGCTGCCGGACGAACAACCAGCCAGGACGAGCGCGGTGGCGGCGGCGGCCGCCAGTCCCGCGACGATTCGGCGTCGGTGCATCGGAGTCTCCACTTCGTCGTGGTGATCGGGGTGAGGGATGGAGCGGATCGGGAGGCGTCAGGCGACGCGCACGGCGTCGGGGACGTCGGTGTCGACGGCGGCCCAGACCGGTCCGTCCGGGAACGCGTGGTCGTCGAGGCTGTCGGCGAGCATCTCGGTCCCGGCACCGGGGGCGGTGGGCGGCCAGTAGCGGCCGTGGTGCACGTCGACCGGGGTCACGAAGTGCTCGTGCAGGTGGTCGACGAACTCGATGCAGCGGGTGTCGAGGTCCCCGGTGAGGGCGACCGCGTCGAACATCGACAGGTGCTGCACCGCCTCGCACAGGCCGACCCCGCCGGCGTGCGGGCACACCCGGACCCCGTGCTTGGCGGCGAGGAGCAGGATCGCGAGGTTCTCGTTCACCCCGGCGACCCGCGTCGCGTCGATCTGCAGCACGGACATCGCGTCCGCCTGGATGAGCTGCTTCGCGATCACCCGGTTCGCCATGTGCTCGCCCGTCGCGACCGGGATCGGGGCGATGCGGCGGGCGATCTCGGCGTGCCCGAGGACGTCGTCGGGGCTGGTCGGCTCCTCGACCCACGCCAGGTCGAACGGACGGAGGCGCTCGATCCACGTGACGGCCTCGTCGACGTCCCAGCGCTGGTTGGCGTCGATCGCGATCCGGACGTCCGGACCGACCGTGGCGCGGGCGATCCCCAGACGTCGGACGTCCTCGTCGAGGTCACCGCCGACCTTGAGCTTGATCTGCGTGAAGCCCTCGTCGACGGCCTCGCGGCAGAGGCGTGCGAGCTTCTCGTCGTCGTAGCCGAGCCAGCCGGGGGTGGTCGTGTACGCCGGGTAGCCGGTCTGCTCCAACCGCCGGCGCCGCTCGGCGCGGAGCGGTTCGGCCGTCCGGAACAGCTCGAGGGCCTCGTCCGGGGTGATGGCGTCGCTCAGGTAGCGGAAGTCCACCAGGTCGACGAGCTCCTCGGGGCGGAGGTCGGCGAGCAGTGCCCACAGCGGCTGTCCGGCGCGCTTCGCCCGGAGGTCCCACAGTGCGTTCACGACGGCCCCGATGGCCATGTGCATGACGCCCTTCTCCGGACCGAGCCAGCGCAGCTGCGAGTCGTGCACGAGGGTGCGCCAGGTCCCGCCCATGTCGGCGAGGACCGCTTCGGCGTCCGCTCCGACGACGTGCTCGCGGAGCGCTGCGATCGCTGCCTCCTGCACCTCGTTGCCGCGTCCGATGGTGAAGACGAAGGCGGCGCCGACGTGCCCGTCGAGGGCGTCCGTCGCGATCTCGACGTAGGCGGCGGAGTAGTCGGGCGCCGGGTTCATGGCGTCGGATCCGTCGTGGTCCCGCGAGGTCGGGAACCGGACGTCGCGGACGCGCAGACCGGTGATGCGGCTCATCGTCTCTCCTACCCGTCCGGTCACCGTCGACCGAACGGACTCATCGAAACATCCGATGTCTTGCCTGTCAAGAGGGACTTTTGCGATGTTCCGGCCACGAAGCGCGGCGAGTGATCGGATGACAGCGTGAGACGGCGGGCAGACGGACAGGAGGCGCGGTGCGGGTCGGACCCGCACCGCGCCTCCTGTCACGGCCGCCACGCCGCCGGCTCGTCGCGCCGGTACCGGCCGGCGGGGCGCTCCTCGTGGACGTGGTCGCGCCGCTCAGGCGGTGGCGAGCAGACCCATCTCCGCGACCACACCGCGGAGCCGGTCCGCCAGGTCGTCGCGGGACGCGACCGTGAACCGGTGCGCGGCCTCGATGACCGCGGCCATGACGAGGGTCACCGCGGTCCGGGCCGTGTCGGCGTCAGCCCGCTCGGCGGCCACCCGGACGATCGCCGTCCGCGCGTCGGCCGTCCACTGCAGCATCGTCGGCACCATCTCCGGCCGTGCCTGCACGAGCGCCTTCATCCGGCGGCGGTCCTCGGGCAGGGTCACGGTCTGCGCCACGAGGTCGCAGAGGTCGGACACGAGCACACCGGAACCGGCGAGGAACCGCGCGCGGGCGTCGTCCGGGACGGTGGTCGACGGCAGTCCGAGGGCCGCGTTGCCCTTCGACGGGAAGTAGTTGAAGAAGGTCCGTGGCGAGACGTCGGCGGCCGCGCAGATCTCCTCGACGGTGACGCCGGCGAGTCCGCGTTCGGTGACGAGCTCGAGGGCGGACCGGTGGATGGCAGCCCGGGTCTGCTGCTTCTTGCGCTCCCGCAGGCCGCTGTCGGCCACCGGGTGGGACTCGATCGTGCTCACTGCTGCTCCTGGTGCGGGCCGGGGCCTCCCGTCCGGTGACGGGAGGCCCCGGTGTCCGCTGCTAGACGCGGTCCCGCTGGACGGGGATCGACCCCGTGCCGGGGGCGGTCGGCGAGCCCATGGTGTCGGCGGCCTTGACCGCCTGGACCTCGAGGTCGTCCGCGGTGCTCGCGCTGTCCGCCTGCTCCTGCAGGGCCGAGCTCTTGCGGAGCGGCGGCGCCTTGAAGAACCAGCTCAGGACGAACGCGAGCAGGATGACCGCGAAGCCGACCCAGTAGACCGTGACGGCCGAGGCGTTGAACCCGGACATGAACGGGCGGGTCAGTGCCGCGTCCGCGCCGTTCAGGTAGGACGTGTCGCTCGTCTCGCTGCTCGAGGAGGCCGAGTCGCCCGTGCCCTTCTCGATCTGCTTCGACAGGGTCGGCGCGAGGTCGTCCACCCAGTAGGTGCGCTGGGCGTCGTCCGACCAGTCGACGACCAGCTTGCCGTCCTGCACCGACGCGTGGGCCTTGTCGGCCGCCGCCGTGAGTGCCTGCTGCTGCACGGCCTCGGGGGCGCCGGTGGTGGCCTGGGTGACCTGGGCGGTGGCCTGGTCGAGGCCGGACTGGACCTGCTGCTTGATCGGCGTGACGATCGGGTTCCAGATCTGGTCCATCACGCCCTGGTTCGCCTTCGCCGTGGCGACGGTCGGGTCGAGCGCGGCGTCGAGCGCACCGGTGAGGTTCTCCTGGTCGGCGGTGGCGTGCAGGATGTTCGCCGGCATGATCGAGAAGAGCACGGACAGGAGCACCGCGGTGCCGAGCGTGCCACCGATCTGGCGGAAGAACGTCGCCGAGCTGGTCGCCACACCCATGTCACGCGGCTGCACCGAGTTCTGCGAGGCGAGGGTGATGCTCTGCATGAGCTGCCCGAGGCCGAGGCCGATCAGGAACATGCCGATCATCAGGAACCAGAGCGGCTTGTCGATCGTCATGAACGTCAGGACGACGTAGCCGAGCGACACGAGCGCCGTGCCGATCACCGGGAAGATCCGGTAGCGGCCGGTGCGGGCGACGATCTGGCCGGACGCGATGGAGGCGATCATGAGCCCACCGATCATCGGCAGGGTCGCGAAGCCCGACTCGGTCGGCGTCAGGCCGGTCACGATCTGCAGGTAGAGCGGGATGGTCAGCATGGCGCCGAACATCGCGAAGCCGACCAGGAACCCGAGGACCGTGGCCATCGAGAAGGTGCCCGAGCGGAAGAGCTTGAGCGGGATGATCGCGTCGTCCTGCATGAGCGTCTCGATGACGAGGAAGGCGACCAGGCCGAGGGCGCCGATCACGTAGCAGGCGATCGCGCCGGCCGAGCCCCAGCCCCAGGTACGGCCCTGTTCGGCCACGAGGAGGAGCGGGACGAGCGTGACGATGACCGAGGTGGCACCCCACCAGTCGATGCGGGGCTTCGCCTTGGCGTCGCCGAACTTCGGCAGGTGCAGGAACGCGATCACCATGAGGAGCGCGGCGATGCCGATCGGGACGTTGATCAGGAAGACCCAGCGCCAGCCGGTGACGCCCAGGATGGTGGAGGCGCCCGAGAACAGGCCGCCGATGAGCGGTCCGATGACGCTCGAGATGCCGAAGACGGCGAGGAAGTAGCCCTGGTACTTGGCACGCTCGCGGGGGGCGAGGATGTCGCCCATGATCGCCAGCGGGAGCGACATCAGCGCACCGGCGCCGATGCCCTGGAAGGCACGGAACGCGGCGAGCATGATCATCGACGTGGACATCGTCGACAGCAGCGAGCCGATGATGAAGACCGCGATGCCGAAGATGTAGAGCGGGCGACGACCGAAGACGTCGGAGAGCTTGCCGTAGATCGGCGTCGTGATCGTCGACGCGATCAGGTAGGCCGTGGTGACCCAGGCCTGCTGGTCGAGCCCGTGCAGGTCGTCACCGATCGTGCGGATCGCGGTGCCGACGATCGTCTGGTCGAGCGACGACAGGAACATGCCGGCCATGAGGCCGTAGATGACGAGGAGGATCTGGCGGTGCGACATGATCGGCTTCCCCGGCGCGCTGGCCGGGGAGTCCTGTCGCCCGCGCTGGACCTCGACGGGAGCGGTGGCAGTGGACAATGCGGGTCCTTCGGGGATGCGTGTGGTGGCTGGAGGTGGTCGCGAGGGACGCCGGAGCGTGTGGCGGGCCGATGACGGCGGGTCAACCTTGCAGACGCTGCAACTTTACATCACCAGCAGGTTTGCCCGCAACGCAATGTTTCCCATTGTGCATGCTTGGTGAACGTCTTCGCAGGTATCGTCGGACGGCATGGGGCGGACGACCTGGACCGACGTGCCGGCGGTGGTACGAACGGGCATCGAGACGGCGCTCGGCGGCGCGGTGGTGCACGCCGTGTCGCAAGCGGGCGGGTACTCCCCCGGCGGTGCCGACCGGGTGGTCACCGAGGGCGGTCGACGCGCATTCGTGAAGACGCTGGCACGGTCCCGCAACCCGGACGGCTTCGGGATGCTCGAGCGCGAGGCCGAGGTGCTCGGGCACCTGCCGTCCACCGTGCAGGCACCGCGGCTCCACACGGTGCTCCGCGCGACCGTGGACGGCGACGACTGGATCGCCCTCGTCATCGAGGACGTCGACGGTCGCCACCCGGGCGGCGCCCGTGACGGCTCGGACATCGGTGCGGTGCTCGACGCCCTCGACACCCTGCCGCCCGCCACCGGAGCCCTCGCGCGGCTCCCCCGGGTCGCGGACGACCTCGTCGTCGAGTTCGCCGCGTGGGACCGGATGCTCGACGGCGGGTTCCCCGGGGTCGTCCCGGCCCACGTGGTGGCCGCCGCACCGGCGTTCGCCGAGGCCGCTCGCGGAGCCGCCGCGGCGACGGACGGGCAGTCGCTGGCGCACGTGGACTGCCGAGCCGACAACCTGCTCGTCGACGCCGACGACGTGGTCTGGATCGTCGACTGGCCGTGGGCCTCGGTCGGCGCGCACTGGCTCGACCCGCTCACGTACCTGCTCGACGTGCTCGTCCGCGGAGAGGACACCGACGTCGAGCACCACCTCGCCACCCACCCGGTGTTCGCCGGTCTGCCGTCGGCGAGCGTGGACGCGGTCCTCGCCGGGTTGGCCGGCACGTTCTTCGAGAAGGCGGCGCGACCGGACATCCCGCACATGCCGACGCTCCGCGACTTCCAGCGGCGCGAGGGGTTGGCCGCGGCCGAGTGGCTGCTCCGACGGTGGGCGGAACGGCCGTCGGGGGAACCGCCGGCGTACCCCGCTGTCCAGGAAGCGTGATCCGGTCGAGCGTACGGTCCCGCTCATGACTGACGAGCACGAAGGCCAGCGCCCGGAAGACGATGCCGCGCGGCTCGGACTCGTCGTCGTCGGCGAGGCGGCAGCGCTGCACTCGGGTGACGAGGCGGCCCTGGACGCGAGCGAGCAGAACATCCGCGACACCGTCGACGAGATGATCGACGAACCGTTGACCGACCGGCAGGAGCAGGTCGTCGAACGACTCGCGTCCGCCGGCGGCACCCTGACGGCGGGCCTCGGCGGAGCCCTCGCCGCCCAGACCGGGCGGAGCGTGGACGACGTCCTCGAGGGGGCCGCGCGGAGCGTCGTCTGGCAGCAACGGCTGGCGGACCAGCGTCGGGGCGCGGAGCGCGACTCGGGCGAGCACGACGGTCGGGGCGAGCGCGAGGACGCCGGTGGCCAGCAGCGCGACCGTCGGGACGACGACGGGCGCGACGAGGACTGATCCCCGCCGCGCCCGCGCCTGGCGCGTGACCGGCTACTCGGCCGTCGCGGACTCCTGCTCACGCACGACCGCACGGGCCGCGGCCTGCCCCGTCGTGGTGCTCTTCACGATGTCGCTCAACGTGAAGCCCGCGGTGGTCCCGAGCAGGGCGTCGACCTCGCTGAACTGGCTGACGACGCTCTTCGAGAGCGCGCCGGCACCGTCCGAGGACACGACGGTCAGCTTGTCGATGTTGCCCATCGGTGCCGCCAGCTCGCGGGCGATGCTCGGCAGCGTCTCGATGGCCTTGACCCGGAGGACCGCCTCGGAGTGCTGGGCGAGGGCGTCCGCCTGGGCCTTGGTGGCGTCGGCCTCGGCCTGACCCTTGGCACGGATCGCGTCGGCTGCCGCCTCGCCCTCGGCGCGGGAGGCGTCGGCGGCGAGCTTGCGGGCCTCGGACTCCGCCTGGGCCTCGGCGGCGATCGCCTCGGCCGAGATGCGTCGGGCCTCGGCCTGGGCCCGGGCGGTCTCGACCTGGGCGGCAGCGGCGGCCTCTGCCTCGACACGGGTCTTGCGGGCCTGGGCCTCGGCGACGGCGGAGACCTCGGACTCGAGCTCGGCGCGGCGGAGCTCGGCACGCTTCTGCGCGGTCAGCTGCTCCTGCTCGACGACGCCCTGGGCGGCACGCGCCTGGGCGAGCGGGCCGGCGGCGGCGGCCTCGGCAGAGGCACGGTCGGCGTCGAGCTGCAGGGCGGCCCGGCGGATCGCGAGCGTGTTCTCCGCCTCGGCGATCGCCTGGTCGGCCGTGGCACGGGCCTCGCGGGCTTCACGGTCGGCCTGGGCCTCGGCGTTCTCGGCCTCGAGCCGGACCCGGGCGCGCTCGGCACGGCCGAGGTCGCTGATGTAGTCGTTGCGGTCCGAGATGCCCTTGATCTCGAACGAGTCGACGTCGAGCCCCTGGCTGTGCAGCGCGTCCTTCGCGACGTCGAGCACGGCGACCGTCAGCTGGTCGCGGTTGCGGATGATCGTCGACACGTCGGTCGCACCGATCGACGCACGGAGGGAACCGGACAGGACCTCGCGCGCGAAGTCGTCGATCTTCTTCTCCTGGCCGAGGAATCGCTGTGCTGCCGCCCGGATCGAGGCGTCGGCCTCGCCCACCTTGACGAGTGCCACGGCCTCGACGTCGATGGTCACGCCGCGCGAGTCCTGGGCGTTGACGTTGATGTCGATGGCCCGCGAGCTCAGCGAGATCTTGGCGACCCGCTCGAAGAACGGCCGGACCAGCACACCGGCTCCGAGGACGACCTTGATGCCGGACTCGACCGTCTCGGTGCCGTCCGGGTTCTTCACCTTGCGGGACCGCTTGCCGGTGATGATGAGTGCTTCGTCGGCGCCGGCGTTCCGGTAGACGAGCTTCGCGTAGATCAGGACGACGACCGCCAGGACGACGATCCCCACCACGATCAGCGGGACGGCTCCGAGTGCGAACAGGACTTCCATGACTCCCCCTCGCGGAACGGGTCACCGGCGGCGACCTGGATTCCGCATCTGTTGTTCTGTCGGTCTCCATCCTAGGAGCGCGCGGGGACGGACAGGAGGCTCCCACCGGGCACGGCCGAACCGCCGCTGGCGCGTCGCTCCGGAACCGGCCGGCGGGGCCCAGGTGCGGGTCGGACCCGCACCGCGCCTCCTGGACGGGGTGGCTCGAGCGTCTACGCGCCCTGGCGCCACCACGCGTCGAAGGGCGTCGCCGGGACCTGGCGCTTGTGCTCGGTCGCCCGGTAGCGCGACTCGATCGCCTCGGCCACCTCGACCGGGACGTCGTGGCCCTGCAGGTAGGCGTCGATCTCGGCGTAGGACAGGCCGAGGTTCGCCTCGTCCGTCTGCCCGGGGGTCTCGTCGAGCAGGTCGGCGGTGGGGGCCTTCTCGTACAGCCGCGCCGGCGCGCCGAGGTGTTCGAGCAGCTGTCGGCCCTGGCTCTTCGTCAGGCCCGTGAGCGGGGTGAGGTCGACGCCGCCGTCGCCGTACTTCGTGAAGAAGCCGGTCACGGCCTCGGCCGCGTGGTCGGTCCCGACGACGAGCAGGCCGCGCTGCCCGGCGACGGCGTACTGCGCGACCATGCGCATGCGGGCCTTCACGTTGCCCTTGACGAAGTCGCTCAGCTCCACGCCGGAGGCAGCGGTGTCCTGCACCACACCGTCGACGCCGTGCTCGATGTTGACGGTGATGCCGGGGTCGGCGCCGATGAACCGCAGCGCGAGCTGGGCGTCGTCCTCGTCGGCCTGCACGCGGTACGGCATGCGCACGGTCGTGAAGGACGCGTCGTGCCCGTCGGCACGGAGCGACTCGACGGCGAGCTGGGTCAGCTTGCCGGCGAGGGTCGAGTCCTGCCCGCCACTGATCGCGAGGAGGTACCCCTTCGCGCCGGTGGTGAGCAGGTAGTCGCGGAGGAACCCGACCCGGCGGTCGATCTCCTGCTGCGGGTCGATGGTCGGCTGGACGTCGAGGTCTGCCGCGATCTGGGCTTGGAGTTCACGCACCACCCCAGTATCCCGCTGCACCGGCCGCGTGCACAGGCTTCAGTGCACGCGATCCGCGCCGATCGGCCGGATCGTGTTGTCGTGGTCCGCACCGATCGCGCAGGTGCAGACGACGCCGATGGTCTCCTGGGCCCGGGTCAGCACGAAGCGTTCGACGTGCGGGGGTCCGACGTGGCGGTCGAGCGGGTGGGTGTCGTGGTCGTGCACGGAGGTCCTCACGTCGCGAGCGGGAGCAGGAGCGGGAGCGGCCGACCGGTGGGACCGGTCGGCCGGGGGAGCAGCTGGAAGAGTGCCGGTGCGGTGGTGGCCCGAACCGCCACCGCACCGGCGGGACCGCGACGACCCGAAACGCGCCGCGGGCCCGGGAGACGGGCGCCGGTCACGACCGACGCCCGTCAGGGTCAGACCCGACGCATGCGACGGGCGACGAGCGTCCCGCCACCGGCGGCGAGGAGCAGCCCGGCGAGGAGCAGCATCGGCAGGACCTCGGCACCGGTGAAGGCGAGGTTGCCGGTCCCGGCACCGCTGCCGTTCCCGACACCGCCGGCACCGCCACCGCCCGTGCCGCCGCCGGCACCCGGCGTGCCGGGCGTACCGGGCGTGCCCGGGTCGGTGGGGTCGGTCGGGTCGACCGGGGCCGCGGCGACCGCGAAGGTCACCGTGTCGGGGTCGCTCACGAGCGTGCCGATGGTCTCGATCGCCTCGGCCTCGTGGTCACCGACGGCGACCCCGGGGAACGTGACGGTCCAGGTGCCGTCCTCGTCGGCGACGGTCGACTGCGTGCCCTCGTCGTCGCCGTCGAGCGTGACGTCGACGTCGGCGCCCGGCTCGGCGGTCCCCGTCACCGGGACGTCGGTGGTGTCGTCGTCGGTCTCCACGGCGTAGTCCGTGCCGTCCTCGGGCGAGGTGATGACGATGCCCGCGAACGGGTCGGCCTGCACGGTCGCCGTGGCGAGGTCGACCGTCGCCAGGTCGGCCGCCGGGACGAGCTGCAGGCGGACGGCCCGGACCGTGGTGGCCCCGGTGTCGTCGGCCGTCGGCTCGGTGAAGGACGGGTCGGTCTGCGAGTTGATCGTGACCGACACGACCTCGTTCACGACGTCGAGCAGCGGGTCGAGGGCGGTGACGGTCGAGGTGATCGTCGTGACCAGGGTCTGCACGGTCTCCGCGACGAAGTCGCCGCCGAGGACGTCACCGAGGATGCCGGTGAGCCCCGGGACGATGGTCGACCCGAGCAGCGGCTGCAGCAGCGGGTCGAGCTCGTCGAGCACCGGGGCGAGGATCCCGGTCCCGGCGACCGCGAGCGTGGCGCCGTCGCCGGTGCCGAGCAGGTCGCCGACCGTGGTGTCGACCGTCAGGGTGAGGCCCGCGACGTCCGCGCCGAGGAGGTCGACGCCCGTGTTGACGACGAGCTGCACGTCGGCGACGTCCAGCGCGTTCGTGAGGCTGGTGGTGAGCAGCGCGGGGAGCTGGTCGGTCAGGATGTCCGAGATCGCGCCGGTGATCTGGGCGTTGATCGTCGCGTCGTCGAGCAGCGTGGTGTTCGCCGGCAGGTCGTTCAGCGTGTAGAGCTGCGCGAGGTCGATCGTGACGACGCCGGAGGACAGGTCGATCGTGACCGGCCCGTCGGTGAGCGGCTGCTGCGTCACGCTGGCGAGCGCGCCCTGCAGGTCGATGTCCGCGGTCAGCTGGGCGGTGGTGTCCTCGAGCGTCAGCGTGCCGAGCCCGAGGGTGTTCACCGCGTCGGTCACCGGGTCGAGCAGCGCGTCGGTGAGCTCGGTGGTGCGACCGTCCTCGCCGATCGCCGTGTTCACGGTGTCGTCGGTCGTGCCGAGCGTCGTGTCCAGCGAGGTCACGAGCTGCTGGACGGCCGGGCTCACGAGCCGGACCTGCGCACCCGCGACCTGGTAGTCGGTGGTGACGTCCGAGCCGTCGAACGTGCGCGTCGCCTCGGCGCGGGCCGACAGGGCACCGAGACCGACCGAGAGCTCGCTCACGACGTCGTCGACGTCGATCCCGCCGAGCAGCGGGGTGAGGTTGACGGTCGCGCCGGCGCCGGGGGTGCCCGGGCCGACCTGGATCGCGCCGTCGGCACCGACCGCGCCGGCGGCGGCGACCGCCGAGGTGGTGTCCGTGCTCGCGACCTGGCCGGCGACGCCGACGTTCACGAGGCCGTTCTGGCCGAGCAGCTGGATGCCGCCGGGGACGGTGATCCCGAGGCTGTCCAGCACCGAGAGGTCGAGCGGGTCCGACTGCCCGGCGGTCGTCCCGCCGGGCGCTGTGGCCCCGAAGGACCCGGCGAGCGCCGCGACGGTGTCGAGGTCGACGGTTCCGCTGCCGGCGACGAGCCGACCCTCGGCCTGGGTCACGTCGCTCGCGGCGGCGTGCGCGGGGAGGGCTGCTCCCCCGATGATCACGGCCGCGACGGTGGCCGTGGCGCCCGCGCGGAGCGCGAAGCGTGTTGCAGTGCGTGGCATGGTGCCTCTTCCTCCAGGCGGAGGTCGTCCGCCTGCTGATCCATCCCCCGCTGGTGGGCGGGGGATCCGACGGGCGCGCTGGTGGGGCGGCCCGGAGTCACGTGTGCGCGTCGTGCTGCGCGCGGGCGCGGCTATCCGGAGTGATCACCTCCGGCGAGGCGGGGAGCGGTGCAGGCAGCGTCCACGGACGGGCGCATCGATCGTGCGCGCATCGTTCGTCCTCGTGCCATGTCCTGATCCCCCCGGGGTGGGCTCGGCGACGTCGTCGAGCTGAGGATGTGCGGTTGGTGAGACCGCGCTTCCTGAGCAATCTACAAGGCGCTTCCCCGGTGCTGGCGATACCCCCGTTCGGGGGCACACGGGATTCGATGTTCGATCGTTGACAGTTAGATGTCGAACGGTTAGCGTTCTGATCATGACGCACCAGGCACCTCGGCTCGACTCCCCCCTCCAGCAGATGCGTTGGATCGGGTGGGCCCAACGGAAGGCTGCCGAGGAGTGGGTCCGCGAACGCGACCTCACCCAGGAGCAGAGCTTCGTCCTCGGGTACCTGCAGCACACACCCGGCGCGATCCAGCGGGACATCGCCGACATCACCCGGACGAGCGCGGCGAGCGTCTCGAGCCTCCTGCAGGGGCTCGAGCGGCGCGGGCTCGTCGAACGCCGGGCGGACGCCCGGAACGCCCGGACGAAGCGCGTCTTCGCCACCGACGAGGGGATCGCCCTCATCGCCGGCTTCGAGGACGCCATGGTCGCCCTCGACGACGTCCTGCTCGCACCGCTCGACGCCGACGAGCGCGCCACCCTGCAGGCGCTCCTGCACAAGGTGACCGCGGAACTGCCGGAACCCACCCGGTGACCTGACCCGCGCCTCCAGGCCCGTCCAGGAGGCGCGACCCACCCACGCGCGTCGGCCCACGCCGATCGCGTCATCCGTCATGCCCTGCGGCGCCGACCCACGGTCGGCGCGCGCTCCGCCGTGCCCAGAAGGAGGCAGCCATGAGCACCACCGCACCCGACACCGCCGCGGCGAGGAACCGCTGGTACCTGTCCGCCGCCCCGATCGGCCGCGCCCTCGTCCACCTGTGCGTCCCGATGGCCGCCGCGATGGTCGTCAGCGCCGTCTACAACGTCATCAACGCCGGCTTCGTCGGATCGCAGCACGACACCTCGCTGCTCGCCGCGATCACGTTCGGCACCCCGCTCCTCGGCATCGTCATGGCCGTCGGCGGCGTGTTCGGCGTCGGCGGCAGCGCCCTCATGTCGCGCATGCTCGGGGCCTCGGAACACGATCCGGCCCAGGCCGACGACATCAAGCGCGTCGCCGCCTTCGCCCTCTGGGGAGCCGTCGCCACCGGGGTCGTCCTCGCCGTGCTCGGCCTGGTGTTCCTGCACCCGCTCGTCGCCGTGCTCGGTGCCGACGCCGCCGCGGCGCCCGCCACGAGCGCCTACGTCGCCGTCATGCTCGCGTTCGTGCCGGTGCTCGCCGCGTCGTTCACGCTGGAGCAGATCGTCCGCTCCGAAGGGGCGGCGCGACAGGCCATGATCGGGCTCGTCCTGTCGACCGTCGGCAACCTCGTCTTCGACGTGCTCTTCATCCTCGTGCTGCACTGGGGCGTCGCCGGCGCCGCCCTCGCCGTCGGCCTCGGCAACGTCGTGGCGATCGGCTACTGGATCGTCTGGCTCCAGCGGAACAGCGCGAACGTGCGCTTCGCACCGAAGTGGTTCACGCTGCGGAGGGACGTCGTCGGGCCGGTGTTCGGCATCGGTTCGAGCGAACTGCTGCAGGCCGGGTTCCTCATCGTGACGACCCTCGTGCTGAACAACCTCGCTGCCGGGTACGGGGACGACCCGCTCGCGGCGATGGGCGTCGCCGTCCGCATCGCCCAGGTGCCCGAGTTCCTCGTGATGGGCGTCACGATCGGCGTCCTGCCGCTCCTCGCCTACGCGTTCGGCAAGGGTGACGCCGACCGGCTCCGCGCCGCGCTCCGTGGTGCCGCGTTCACCGTCGGGACGATCGTCCTGGTGTTCTCCGGCACGGTCTTCGTGTTCCGCGAGCAGGTCTTCACGATCTTCTCGGGCGACCGCTCGGTGCTCGCGATCGGCCTGACCATCCTGACCGCGCAGCTCGTCGCCACGATCGTGAACGGCTTCACCGGCCTGCTCACGTCGCTGTTCCAGGCGACCGGGATGGTGCTGCCCGCCATGGTCCTGTCGATGGCGCAGGGCGTGCTGTTCATCCCGATCGTGCTCGTCGGGAACCTGTGGTTCGGGCTCGCCGGGATCATCTGGGCACTGACCGTCACCGAGGTGCTCGTGTTCGTCGCGGCGCTGGTGCTGTGGGCGCTGTCCCGCGGACGGATCGCCCGCGGTCTCGCCGCGGGGTCATCGGAGCGGGCGGACGCCGCGCTCGAGGAGGCGGCGGCGGTCTGACCGGACGCCACGACGGACGGGAGGCGCGGTGCCAGCCGGCACCGCGCCTCCCGTCCGTCAGACGCGTCAGCGCGTCAGCGGTCGGTTCAGAGCTGTTCGCCGAGGAAGTCCGCGTAGGACGGCTCGTCCCACGTCGGTCCGACCGCACGGAGCGTCTCGTCCGAACCACCGAGCCGCGCGGCGAGCAGGTCGGCGATGTCCTCGGGCGAGCGCATGCCGTGGCGGTGCCAGTCCTCCTGGCGGCGGTCGGTCACGCGAGCACCAGCTCGACGACGGAGACGGCCAGCGGGCCGAGGGGCGTCCGGGGCGAACCGGCGAACAGTTCGACGGGGTGCGAGAACGTGTGGAGCGTGGCGGTCACGTCGACCAGCCCTTCGTCGGAGTGATGCGCACTCCGGATCCGATCGGACCGTCCCGTCACGCCAGACCCCGCAGACCGCGAGGAGCATCATGACGACGGGACCCTGAGTCGGTCCGATGTCCACCAGCGTACTGTCGCGCGACGATCGGCACGAGAACCGTCCGGAACACGCATCGAGCACCCGTCGACACACCCCGGCCCGGATCGTCGCCGCGCCGGTACGGTGGGCGGGCACACCCGTACCCCGAGGAGCCCCATGCCATTGTTCGGCAGCCCGCACACCCCGCACCCCGACACCCCGCCGAGCAGGGTGACGAAGCTCTGGTCGGACTCGTTCGGCGGTCTGGCCACCCGCTGCCTGCAGCTGATCGTCCTGCTCGTGGTGGTGATCGGCATCGTCTACGCCGCGGCCACGCTGAGCGTCGTCACGATCCCGGTGCTCCTCGCGCTCATCATCGCGTCCGCCATGCACCCCGTCGTGTCGTGGCTGCGCCGGCACCGGGTGCCGTCCGTACTCGCGACCCTCGCAGTCCTCATCGGCGTGCTCGTCGTGCTCGGGCTGGTGAGCTGGCTCATCGTCGTCGCCGTCGTCTCGCAGTGGCCCGACCTGCAGAAGTCCGCGTTGCGCGGCTTCGACCAGCTGCAGGACTTCGCGTCGACGCTGCCGATCTCGATCGACCAGTCGCAGATCGACGAGGCCGTCAAGGGCATCCAGGACTTCGTCACCAGCTCGCAGTTCGGCTCCGGCGCCCTCGCGGGAGCGTCGGCCACGGCGAACTTCCTCACCGGTCTCGTGCTGATGATCGTGGTGCTGTTCTTCTTCCTCAAGGACGGGCCGCGCATCTGGGAGTTCCTGCTCCGCCCGTTCACCGGCGCACGCTACGAACGGGCCCGTCGCGTGGGCGACCGGGTGGTGCTGACCCTGGGCGGGTACGTCCGCGGCACCGCCACCGTCGCCGCGGTCGACGCGATCGGCATCGGGGTCGGCATCGCGATCGTGGGCGTCCCGCTCGCGCTCCCCCTCGCCGTCGTCGTGTTCATCACGGCGTTCATCCCGATCGTCGGCGCCACCGCGGCCGGCATCCTCGCCGCACTCGTCGCCCTCGTCGCACTCGGTCCGGTCCCGGCGCTGATCGTCGTCGGCATCGTCGTGCTCGTCAACCAGCTCGAGGGCAACCTGCTGCAGCCGGTCCTGATGGGCAAGACGCTGAAGCTGCACGGCCTCGTCATCCTGATCGGGCTGACCGCCGGCACCGTGCTCGCGGGCATCACCGGCGCGATCATCTCGGTGCCGCTGCTCGCCGCCGCCTGGGGAGCGATCCAGGTGTGGGACGGGCCCGACCAGCCGGCACGCCCGTGGCGCCAGAAGCGCGAGGAGACCGCGGAGGCGCGCTGACGCGGGTCGTGCGTCCGCGTCGGGCGCGGGTGCGGTCGGGCGCTCGGGCGCTCGGGCGCTCGGGCGCTCGGGCGCTCGGGCGCTCGGGCGCTCGGGTCGGCTGTGCCGTCCGCGCTGCCGCCCCGGAACGACAACGTCGATGTCGTACGACGTCGACGATGTCGTTCGCCCGCGGCTGCAACAGTTGCACACGCCCGGCAGCGACGTCATCGATGTCGTACGACGTCGACAATGTCGTTCGACCCCGGCCCGTCCGCCGGCCCGGGCGCAGCACACCACGTCGAAGGGGGCCTCCGCACGTGGCGGAGGCCCCCTTCGTCGTACCGTGTGGTGGTCAGTCGGTGCCGGAGTCGAACGCTGCACCCTCGGACGCGAGGTCCGTCCGACGACCGAGCGCGTCATCGGCGTCCGAGGTGACGACCGCGCCGCCGAGGATCTCCTCCGACTCACCCGCTTCGAGCTGCCCGACGAGCTCGCCCGTCGCGCCACCGATGAGGCCGGCGGCGGCGTACTGCTCAAGGCGTGCCCGGGAGTCCGCGATGTCGAGGTTGCGCATCGTCAGCTGGCCGATGCGGTCGTCCGGACCGAAGGCGGCGTCGCCCACGCGCTCCATCGAGAGCTTGTCCGGGTGGTACGACAGCGCCGGCCCCGTGGTGTCGAGGATCGTGTAGTCGTCACCGCGACGGAGCCGCAGGGTGACCTCGCCCGTGACCGCCGAGGCGACCCAGCGCTGCAGCGACTCACGGAGCATGAGCGACTGCGGGTCGAGCCACCGGCCCTCGTACATCAGGCGACCCAGTCGGCGGCCCTCGTTGTGGTACGACGCGACCGTGTCCTCGTTGTGGATCGCGTTGAGCAGGCGCTCGTAGGCGATGTGCAGCAGCGCCATGCCCGGCGCCTCGTAGATGCCGCGGCTCTTCGCCTCGATGATGCGGTTCTCGATCTGGTCGGACGCACCGAGGCCGTGGCGGCCACCGATCGCGTTCGCCTCGTACACCAGGGCGACGGCGTCCGCGTACTCGACGCCGTTGATCGCCACGGGGCGGCCGGCCTCGAAGCGGACGGACACGACCTCGGTCGCGACCTCGACGTCGTCACGCCACGCGGCGACGCCCATGATCGGCTCGACGATGTCCAGGCCGCTCGAGAGCTCCTCGAGGCTCTTCGCCTCGTGCGTGGCGCCCCAGATGTTGGCGTCGGTCGAGTACGCCTTCTCGGTGGAGTCGCGGTACGGGAAGCCACGGGCGACGAGCCACTCGCTCATCTCCTTGCGGCCGCCGAGCTCCTCGACGAACTCGGAGTCGAGCCACGGCTTGTAGACACGCAGCCGCGGGTTCGCCATCAGGCCGTAGCGGTAGAACCGCTCGATGTCGTTGCCCTTGTAGGTGGAGCCGTCGCCCCAGATGTCGACGCCGTCCTCCTTCATGGCGCGGACGAGCATCGTGCCCGTCACGGCGCGGCCGAGCGGCGTCGTGTTGAAGTAGGTCTTGCCGCCGGAACGGATGTGGAACGCGCCGGTCTGCAGGGCGACGAGGCCCTCTTCCACCAGGGCGCTCTTCGCGTCGACGAGGCGGGCGATCTCGGCACCGTACTCGTGCGCGCGCCCCGGGACGGCGTCGATGTCCGGCTCGTCGTACTGGCCGATGTCGGCCGTGTACGTGCAGGGCACCGCTCCCTTCTCGCGCATCCAGGCGACCGCGCAGGAGGTGTCGAGACCTCCGGAGAACGCGATGCCGACTCGTTCGCCGACGGGGAGACTGCTCAGGACCTTGGACACGACGTCAATCGTACGGGGAGTCCAGCCGGTACATCGCGCTCGCGGTGCAGGGACTCGAACCCCTGTGCGTGTGCTGGTGCCCCTGGAGGGACTCGAACCCCCAACCGTTTCCTTAGGACGGAACTGCTCTTCCATTGAGCTACAGAGGCTGGCCCCACCACTCTAGCGGCGGAACGGCTCCAGGAAGGCCCGCACCTCGTCGACGAAGAGCACCGGCTGCTCGAACGGCGCGAAGTGCCCGCCCCGGTCGAGCTCGTGGTGGTACACGAGGTTCGTCGTCCGCTTGAGCCACTCCACCGGCGCCCGCACGATGTCGCCCGGGAAGATCGAGAACCCGGACGGCACCTCGACCCGACGGGCCAGCTGCGACGCCGGGATCGCCGCGTTGGCGTGGTACATCCGCATCGAGGACCCGATCGTGGCCGTCGCCCAGTACTCGGTGACGAGCGCGAGCACCTCGTCTCGCGTGTACACCGACCAGAGGTCGCCGCCGCAGTCGCTCCACGACCGGAGCTTCTCCACGATCCAGGCCGCGAGCCCGGCTGGTGAGTCCGTCAGCCCGACCGCGGCGGTCTGCGGCCTGGTGCGGTGCAGCATCGCGTAGGCGCCCTCGGCGGTGCGCCAGCGGTCGGTCGCCGCGACGAACTCCTGCTCGGCGGCGGAGAGCGTTGATGCGTCGAGGCCGGGCCACGCGAGCCCGCCGTCGATCCGGTGCACGGCGACGACGCGGTCGGGCTGGTCGAGCGCCAGGTACCGGGCGACGTGCGAGCCGATGTCCCCGCCGGACACCGCGAACCGCTCGTACCCGAGGTCGGTCATGAGCGTGGCCCACAGGCCCGCGACCTCGCGGGCGTCGAGCACGCGGGGCGGGGCGTCCGAGAAGCCGTACCCGGGCATGTCCGGCACGACGACGTCGAACCCGGCGTCGACGAGCATCGGGACCACCTTGCGGAACCGCCACCCGGAGTCCGGCCAGCCGTGCGCCAGCAGCAGCGGGAGGGCTCCCGGTGTCGCCGCGCGCACGTGCAGCACGTGGATGCCGATGCCGTCGACGACCGTCCGACGCGACGGCAGGGCGGCGAGCGTCGCTCGGTGCGCCGCGAAGTCGAAGCCGTCCGCCCAGTACGCGACGAGCGCCCGCAGCTCGTCGACGTCGATCCCGAGCGACCAGCCCGTGCCGACCGGGGCGTCGGGCCACCGGGTGGCCCGGAGCCGCGCACGGAGGTCCGCGATGGTGTCGTCGTCGATCCACGGGGTCTCGGCCATGGCGGCACGCTACGCCGCGCACCCGACACTCCGACGCGGGTCCCGGCGGACGCATCGCGCGCGCAGGCGGCGCCCGACCGTCCGACGCGGGTCCCGACAGTCCGACGCGGATCCCGGCGGACGGGAGGCGCGGGCCGGTGCCGACCCGCGCCTCCCGTCCGCCACGCCGCCAGGCGCGGCATCAGCCGCTACGCGGCCACGAGGTACTCGTCCCACTCCGACTGCGGACGCTCGATGCCCCGCACCACCCACGACGCCCCGTGCGGCGCCTTCGGGCGGAAGCGGAGCCGCCACCCCATCTCCTGCGGGGTGCGGTCGCCCTTGGTGTTGTTGCACGCCAGGCAGCAGGCGACGAGGTTCTCCCACGAGTCCTCGCCACCGCGGGAGCGGGGCTGCACGTGGTCGATCGTCGTGGCGTGCCGGTCGCAGTACGCGCACCGGTTCGCGTCCCGGCGCAGGACGCCCCGGCGGGACACCGGCACGAGCCTCGAGTGCGGGATGCGGACGTACCGGGTGAGGATGATGACGGACGGACGGTCGTAGGTCGACGTCGATCCCGTGACCGGGTGGTCGAGGTCGGCGGCGACGATGGCGGCCTTCTGGTTCATGACCAGCACGAGGGCCCGACGGAACGAGATCACCGCGAGGGGCTCGTAACCGGCGTTGAGGACGAGAGTGCGCATGGGTTCCCTTCCGACGTGCCTGGACGGCTTCCAGGCTGTGCGGGTGCGTCGGACCGGGGTACCGCGCAGGTGACCTCCGCTCGCGCGAACGGCCCCTGAACCACGAAGAGCACCACCCGGATGGGCAGTGCTCTCGTCATGCAGGGGCGTGCTCGTGCACGCAGGCGGTGGTCGACCATATGTCGACGTGCGCGCGCCGACCCATGGTGCGGGTCGTGCGGAACGCTGACATGGGGTCTCCCTGCTCGGACCGTTCGGGCCGGTGCAGGGTCAGGGTACGTCAGAAACCGGCCCGGCACGAGGGTGCACGGGCCGGTTCCGGCGATGTTCACGGGATCGACGCTCGGGCGTCGCAGGCGAGGGGCCCCGTGGGCACCCCGTCGTCAGATGCCGAAACGGACGATGTGGTAGTCGCTGGTCCAGATCGGACGGATCGAGACGGAGCCGCCGGGCTTCGGGGCGTCCATGATCATGCCGTTGCCCATGTAGAAGCCGTCGTGCGCCTCGTTGTTGAAGATGACGACGTCACCGGGCTGCGCCTCGGACTCGGGGATCGTGGTGCCGGCCTGGTCCTGCAGCGGCACGGAGTGCGCGAGGTTGATGCCGTACTGCGCGTACACGAACATGACGTAGCCCGAGCAGTCGAAGCCCGACGGGTCGGCCCCGCCGAAGACGTACGGGGTGCCGATGTACTGCTTGGCGGTGGCGACCACGGCCGGCAGCGAGAACGGGGTGTTCGCGGCGGTCGACGAGGCGACGTAGTCGGAAGCGCTGGGGCCCGTGTACGAGGCGTACTGCGACGCGGTCTGGGCGCGGGCCGCCTGGGTGGCCGCAGCCTGCGCGGCGGCCTGCTTCGCGGCGGCGTCGGCGGCCTTCTTCGCGACCTCGGCGTCGAGCGTCGACTGGGAGGTCGCGCCGTAGCCGTCGCGGCTCGTCCCGGCGAGGGCGACCGCGTCGGAGACGGAGAAGTTCTGGGCCTGGGTGGTGCGGACCTGGCGCTGCGCGGCGGCGGCGTCGGCGTCGGTGCCGGTCGACTGCGACGTCGCGGCGAACGCGGGGGCGACCGCGACGGTGCCGAACATGCCGACGGCGACCGTCAGGACGACCGGCGCGAGGAACCGGCGCTTGCGGGCCGACGAGCTCGCCTTGGTCGTCGCGGCGGCACGGGCTGCCTGGGCTGCGCGGCGACCGCCGGGGAGCGGGGCATCGCGAACCGGGGTCACGGTGCGCGCTGCGCGGCGTGAGACGGGGGCGTCGGTGGCGATCACGGTGTTCGTCGGGTTCGCGGGCGTCTGGTCGTCCGCGGCGGAACCGGTCTGCGTCAAGGGGTGTCTCCGGCGTCTCGTCACCACTGCCAGCGGGGGTGATCGCCGGCCGTGCAACCCCATCCGTTCGTCATCGTTTCCGATCGAGACAGGAGACGGGTTCGAGACGTCCTGTCACGGGTCCTGGGCCTCGTGGGTGGCCGGCGGACTCGGACGAGTGTACGTGGCGACCGTTACCTTGTCGAGATGAAAACGCCCGTTTGTAACAGAACGGTAAAGAAGCCCTGATCAGCGCGCAGGAATCGGCCTCGCCCCAGTTCCGGGGGCAGACGCCTCAGGAACGTTCGATGTAGACGTGCTGCGCGACCTCGGTCGGCAGCTCGATGCCGGCGTCCTCGCCGTCGACACGCACCGCCACGTAGGCGCCGGCGCGCTGCACGCTCGCGACCCGGCCGGGCATGACCCCGGCGGACCGCAGCTGGTGGAGGAGCTCCGGCTCGAACTGCACGGGCTCGCCCAGGCGGCGGATGACCCCGGTCGCCACGGCGTCGGTGCCCTCGGTCGCGGCGACGATGTTCTGCACACCGTCGAGGAAGCCCGGTGCCGCCGGTCCGCCGATCTCGGCCAGGCCGGGGATCGGGTTGCCGTAGGGGGACTCGGTCGGGTTGCCGAGCATCTCGAGCAGCCGGACCTCGACCTGCTCGCTCATCACGTGCTCCCAGCGGCATGCTTCGTCGTGGACGAACGCCCAGTCGAGGCCGATGACGTCGGAGAGCAGCCGCTCGGCGAGCCGGTGCTTGCGCATCACGTGCGTCGCGCGGGACCGTCCCTCGTCGGTGAGCTCCAGGTGACGGTCGCCCGAGACGACGACGAGGCCGTCGCGCTCCATGCGGGCGATCGTCTGCGAGACCGTGGGACCCGAGTGGCCGAGGCGCTCCGAGATGCGGGCGCGCAGGGGCACGATCGCCTCTTCCTCGAGGTCGAGGATGGTGCGAAGGTACATCTCCGTGGTGTCGACGAGATCGGTCACGGTCCGCCTCTCATGTCTGGGCCCAGCGCGCCCCACCCTACTTGTTCGGGACGACATGGAGCGACCGACGCTTGTACGACGCAAGGAAGGACGTGCGTGATGCGGCCAGGAGGCGCGGTATCGGCCCGCCCCGTCCGGCCGGTACACGGTCACTTGCGCTGGGATACCGCTCGTTAGGATCGGTGCATGGCAGACATCGTCATCCCCGCCGAACTCCTCCCGACCGATGGCCGATTCGGCTGCGGACCGTCCAAGATCCGTGGCGCCCAGCTCGAGTCCCTCGTGACCCGCGGCGCGACGATCCTCGGCACCTCCCACCGTCAGAAGCCCGTCAAGGACCTCGTGGGCAGCGTCCGCGCCGGCCTCGCCGACCTCTTCGAGCTGCCCGACGGCTACGAGGTCGTCCTCGGCAACGGCGGCTCGACCGCGTTCTGGGACGCCGCCGCGTTCGGGCTCATCGAGCGCCGTGCCGAGAACCTGTCCTTCGGCGAGTTCGGCTCGAAGTTCGCCAAGGCCGCGGGTGCCCCCTGGCTCGAGGCACCGCACGTGGTCGAGGCCCCCGGCGGATCCCTCGCGTCGCTCGAGCCGGTCGAGGGCGTCGACGTCTACGCCTACCCGCACAACGAGACCTCGACGGGCGTCATGGCCCCGGTCGTCCGCGCCGCGGGTGACCCCGGCGCCCTGACCGTGGTCGACGCGACGAGCGCCGCCGGTGGTGCCCGGTTCGACGTCGGCGCCACGGACGTCTACTACTTCGCCCCGCAGAAGAACTTCGCCTCGGACGGCGGCCTGTGGCTCGCGCTCTTCTCCCCCGCGGCGATCGAGCGCGTCGAGCGGATCGCCGCGAGCGACCGCTACGTCCCCGAGTTCCTGTCGCTCAAGAACGCCGTCGACAACTCGCGGCTGAACCAGACGCTGAACACCCCCGCACTCGCCACCCTGATCCTGCTCGACGACCAGGTCCGGTGGATCAACGAGTCCGGCGGGCTCGGCTGGGCCGACGCGCGCACGAAGACCTCGTCGTCCACGCTCTACGACTGGGCCGAGTCGGTCGACTACGCGACGCCGTTCGTGACCGACCCCGCAGCCCGGTCGCAGGTCGTCGCCACGATCGACCTCGACGACGCGATCGACGCCAAGGCCGTGGCCGCGACCCTCCGCCAGAACGGGATCGTGGACACCGAGCCGTACCGGAAGCTGGGTCGCAACCAGCTGCGCATCGCGACCTTCACCGCGATCGACCCGGACGACGTCGCCAAGCTCGTGCGGGCGATCGACTTCACGGTGGACGCCCTGCGCTGAGGCGGTCGGTCCTCGTGACAGGAGGCGCGGGGGGCGCGGGCCCCCCGCCCCCGCGACCGCGCCGGGGCCCGGGCGGGCCCCCGCCGGGGCGGGGGGGGGGCCGGGGGGCCCCCCCCCCCGGGGGGGGCATTTGGCGGAGGCGTTTTTTGTGGGGTGCTTGGGGGAAGGCCCTGGGCGGGATTGTTGCGGGGCGAAGCGGGGGGACCAGTGGGGGG
>NZ_JBFPFM010000012.1:0-88389 GCF_047977705.1 Curtobacterium sp. LFS084 | reverse complement strand
CCCGCGGCCCGCGGCGCGCCCCGCGCCGCGCCCCGCCCCGCGGCCCGAGACTCGGCTGGGCGGACAGTTTCGCGGCCGTGACGCCGCGAAACAGTCCGCCGGCCCGAGACTCGGCCGCACACCAACCACCACCACGAGGGACCGATGACGAGCACGACCGCCGCAACGCCGGGCACGACACCCGTGCCGAGCAACGCGGCGCGCGTCCTCCGGCTCGTGCACGAGGAGGGGCCGATCACCCGTGCCGAGGTCACCCGGCGCACCGGCCTGAACCGCTCGACCACCCTCACCCTCGTCGGCGAGCTCGTCGAGCGGGGCCTCCTGCACGAGGAGCTGCCGACCGCCGGCACTCCCGGCAGCGGGGTCGGCCGCCCGAGCCCGGTCGTCCGGGCAGCGGCGGACGTGGTCGCCGCCGCCGTCACGGTCGAGGTCGACGCCGTGTCGGTCGCCCTCGTCGGACTCGACGGCACCGTGCGCACCCGGCTCGTCGAACCACAGCGCCGTCCGCCGACGCCCGGTGAAGCGGTCGAGACCGTCGCCTCGATGCTCGACCGGATCCGTCCGGCGTCGGCGGGTTCCGCGACCCTCCGACTCGTCGGGATCGGGGTCGCCGTGCCGGGGACGGTCCGGGTGGAGGACGGGACCGTCCAGTACGCACCGCACCTCGGCTGGCACGACGCACCCTTCGCCCGGCCGCTCGCCGACCGGACCGGGCTGCCGGTGCGTGCCGCGAACGACGCCAACCTCGGTGCCTGGGCCGAACGACTGGCCGGCAGCGGCCGCGGGGTCGACGACCTGGTGTACCTCAACGGTGGCGCGAGCGGCATCGGCGGCGGGGTCATCACCGCCGGCCGGCCGCTGAGCGGGGCCGACGGCTACGCGGGTGAGCTCGGCCACACCTTCGTCGCGGGGAACGGCATCCGCTGTCACTGCGGGGCGGTCGGGTGCCTCGAGACCGAGGCCTCACGCGACGCCCTCGCCGCGGCGACCGGGACCGCTCCGGACGACCTCGTCGCCCTCGCCGCGGCGCTCGCCGAGGAGCGACCCGAGGTCGAGCGGGTCGTGGACCGCCAGGTGGCCGCCCTGGCCACGGCGCTCCGCAACGCGATCCACACCGTGAACCCGTCGATCGTCGTGCTCGGCGGCTTCCTCGGGGTCCTGCTCGACCACGTCGGGGACCGGATCCTCGACGACGTGCGCGCGCAGTCGATGACCGGGACCGCCGACCGGCTCCGGATCGTGCCCGCGGCGCTCGGGGCGGACGTACTCGTGCACGGCGCCGCCGAGATCGCGTTCGGTGCCCTGCTCGGCGACCCGGACCGGATCAGCGACGCCGTGCCGGCAGTCGGCGCAGTGTCGGCCGTCGCCGCAGGGCCGACCGCCACCGCGGTGCCGACGACCGCCGCAGTGCGGGCAGTCGCCCCGGTGCCGCCCGCCACCGCCACCGCCACCGCCACACACGACCGCACGACCACCCACCCGTCCGGCCGCGACGACGCGGCCGAGGAAGCGAGAACCCCATGACCTCCACCCAGCGCGTCAGCGTGCTGCTCGGCACGCAGGACCTCACCGTCGAGGACCGCCCCGTCCCCGCGGTCGACCCGGGGGACGTGCTCGTCCGGGTCGCCGCCGTCGGCGTGTGCGGCTCCGACGTCCACTACTACCGGCACGGCCGGATCGGGGACTTCGTGGTCGAGGAGCCCCTCGTGCTCGGCCACGAGCTCTCCGGCACGATCACCGCGGTCGGCGAGGGCGTCGACCCGTCGCGCGTCGGGGAGCGGGTGGCGATCGAGCCGCAGCGCCCCTGTCACCGCTGCGCCCAGTGCCTCGCGGGGCGGTACAACCTCTGCCCGCACATGCGCTTCTACGCGACGCCGCCGGTGGACGGGGCGTTCGCCGAGTTCGTCACGATCGAGTCCGAGTTCGCGCACACCCTGCCCGACTCGGTGTCGTTCGAGGCCGGGGCGCTGCTCGAACCCCTCTCGGTCGGGATCGCCGCCGTCCGCAAGGCCGGCATCGTGCCCGGGTCGAGCGTGCTCATCGCCGGCGCCGGCCCGATCGGCATCATCTGCGCCCAGGCCGCGCGGGCGTTCGGTGCGTCGCGCATCGTCATCAGCGACCTCGTCCCGGAGCGCCGCGAGCGCGCGCTGTCCTACGGTGCGACCGAGGCCGTGGACCCGACGGTCGTCTCGGTCGCGTCCGACCTGCCGCCCTTCGACGCCTTCATCGACGCCAGCGGCGCACCCCGCGCGGTGTCCGACGGCATCAAGGCGGTCGGACCGGCCGGTGCCGCCGTCCTCGTCGGGCTCGGCAACTCCGAGATGACGCTGCCGGTCGAGCACATCCAGAACCTCGAGGTCACCGTCACCGGCATCTTCCGCTACACCGGCACGTGGCCGGTCGCCATCGAGCTGGTCGCCTCGGGCCAGGTGGACCTGGACTCCCTCGTCACGGGTCGCTTCGGCCTCGACGACGTCCGCGAGGCCCTCGAGAGCGACACCGACCCGGCGTCCCTCAAGTCCGTCGTCTACCCCGGCGGCACGCCGTCCGGAGCGTGACCGGACGACGGACGGGAGGCGCGGGGCGGGCCCGCACCGCGCCTCCCGTCCGTCCCGTGGTCCCCACCAGGGCACGCGACGCGCGTCGGGACGCCACCACTGGGGCCACCGTCCGGACACCGGGACGCGCTACGGTTCGCGCATGACGGCTTCACCCGCGGCTGCAGTGCCGCAGCGCACCGACCGGCGCGCCCTCGTGTCGTGGGCCCTGTGGGACTGGGGCTCGGCGGCGTTCAACGCGGTCGTCACGACGTTCGTCTTCAGCACCTACCTGGCGAGCCGCGCGTTCGTGGACCCGGCGCTCGTCGGCGACACCTCCGCCGCCGGGAAGGCGCTCGTCGAGCGGGAGCTCGCCCACAACGCGGCCGTGGTCTCCACCGCCCTCACGATCGCCGGGATCGTCGTCGCCCTGGTCGCTCCGGCCGTGGGCCGGCTCGCGGACTCCTCCGGACACCGACGCCGGTCGGTCCTCATCGCCACGATCGGGATCGCGCTGTCGATCGGCGGCATGGTGTTCGTCGCGCCGAGCCAGCCGTACCTGCTGCTCGGAGCGGCCCTGCTCGGCATCGGGACCGTGGCGTACGAGATCGCCAGCGTCGGCTACAACGCGATGCTCGGTCAGGTCGCGTCGGGGGAGCAGACCGGACGTGTCTCGGCGATCGGCTGGGCGGCCGGGTACTTCGGCGGGATCGTGCTGCTGGTCGTCCTGCTCGTGCTCTGCATCCAGGACTTCGGCGGCGGCGACGTCGCGGGGCTCCTGCACCTGCCCGCGACCGTGGTGTCCGGGCAGTGGGACGTCCGTGTCGCGATCGGCATCGCCGCCGTGTGGCTCGCCGTGAGCTCGATCCCGCTGTTCGTGACCGTCCCCGAGGCCGCACCCGACCGCTCGCGCAGCGGCAGCCTGCTCGGGGCGTACCGGGACCTCGGGCGGGACATCGCCCGGCTCTGGCGCGAGCGCCGGAACGTCCTGGCGTTCCTGCTCGCGAGCGCGGTGTTCCGTGACGGTGTCGGCGCGGTGTTCACCTTCGGCGGCATCGTCGCCGCGCAGGTGTTCGGCTTCAGCCCCTCGCAGGTCATCCTCTTCGCCATCGCGGCGAACGTCGTCGCGGGCATCGCCACCTTCCTGTCCGGCCGGCTCGACGACCGGTTCGGTTCACGCGCGATCATCACCGTCTCGCTGATCGGGCTCGCGGTGTGCGGCATCGGCGTCTTCGCGGTCGGGAACGTCACCGCGGGCTTCTGGGTGCTCGGGCTGACGCTGGCGCTGTTCGTCGGGCCGGTGCAGTCGTCGTCGCGGGCGTACCTGGCGCGGCTCGCGACGCCCGGCCGCGAGGGCGAGCTCTTCGGGCTCTACGCCACGACCGGACGGGCGGCGTCGTTCCTCGCCCCGGCGCTGTTCGGGGTCGCCGTCACGGTCGGCGGGTCGACGCGGTACGGGATCCTCGGGGTCGTCGTGGTGCTGGTGGCCGGGCTCGTGCTCATGGCGTTCGTCAAGCGGGAGCCGGTGGTCGCGCGCTGATCCCGTGCACGCCGGTGGTGGCGGTGCTATCGTCGCGGACGTCCAGGGGGAACGACGGGGGAACACATGGGGGCCGCAGCACTGCGGATCGAGTCGGAGACGCTCGCAGCGGTCGCGACCGCGCTGACCGACGCCCGGACCGCACTCGGGGCGGACACCGCCCGGTTCACGGGCCTCAGCACCGGTTGCCTCGGCGTGCTCGACGTGATCAGCCGCACCGCGGGTCTCTCGCTCGCCCACCAGGGCATGATCGACGCAGTCGACGCCGCCCTCGAGCAGGCCGCCGTGGGGACACGGTGTACTTCAACTTGAACACCGAATCGCTCCGCAACGTCGCTCGAGCAACATTCGAGGACGGTCGAGGGATGACTCCCGCGGATGCTGCCACGCCGACTGTGTTGGACGACTGGGCGAATACACCGGGTGGACCGAGCCTGGGAGGGCGTCGATGAGATCCAGACCCGTGCTGAAGGCGGTCGCCGTCGTCATGACAGGACTCGCCTTGTCGAGCTGTGCGATGAACCCACCAGGAGAGGAAACGTCCATGGCCTCCGTCCCGACGGCCCAGCAGCAAGGCAGCGCCGCGGAAGCGTACGTCGAGAAGACGATGCGCGCTTCCGGTGCGGAATGGGACGAAGCCCAGAGCGAGTCGTACGCTCAGGATTGCGTGCTCGAGGGTGGGAGTCGCGGGGCCCTGTTCAACGTCACACGGGTCGGTGGAGGAGTGCCGGACCCGAAGGCCACGCAGCGGCTGGTCGGGGCCGCGTGGGAAGCGGACGGTCTCGACGTGCAGTACTCGACGGACTCCTACAACGACGGGAGCCCGCAGTACGTCGTCAGCGGAACCGGCGGTCGGGTGGCGAGTGTGCAGTTCGGCGCTGGGTCGCATCGCAGTACGATCTCGGCTGTTTCACGATGCGGTACCGGAGATGCGGCAGATCTGGGTTGATCGCGCCGTCGCGCGGCGCTTGTGGTCGGCGCTGTGAGGGGGCGGGCGTCCGTGCTGGTCGCGGTGGTCGTCGTGGCATCGATGACTGCCTGCGCCCCCGGGTCGAGCGAGGGGAACACCGCGCGGGCTGCACCGACCGCAGAGCACCAGCGCCGACAGGCAGCGGACTACGTCGAGGAGACGATGCGCCGTTCCGGAGTCGACTGGGACGCGGACCAGTCCGAGGAGTACGCGCAGGACTGCGTGCTCGCGGACGGCTCGGCGGGCGCCCTCTACAACATCGTCCGGACCGGCGCGGGCGTCGACGACCCGGAGGCCGTGACCAAGTCGGTGGGCGCAGCCTGGGCGGCGGACGGATTGACGGTGAAGTACTCGACGGACGAGATGACGTCCGGCGCGAAGCGGTACCTGGTGAACGGTGGTGGTGGCGGCGCCGTCGAACGCATCCAGTTCGGGGCTGCGACGACCAAGAGCACCATGAGCGGCGTGTCGAAGTGCGGCACCGGGAACGCCGCGGACCTCGGCTGACCGCGCGCCTCGCAGCCGGACTCGTTCGACACCCGACGGGATCGAGACGGTGAGCGGACGCGCCCGAGGCGCGGCAGCGGGGACGGCGCTCGCCCTGACACTGACGCTCGCAGCGTGTGCCGCTCCGCCGACCGGCGGCACCCCGGTTCAGAGCACACTGAGCACGCCGACCGTCCAGCACCAGCGCGATCTCGCTGCCGCGTACGTGGACGCGACCATGCAGACCTCGGGCGTCACGTGGGACGACTCGCAGGCGAACGAGTACGCCCAGGAGTGTCTCCTCGGTGAAGGCACGTCCGGAGCGCTCTCCAACCTCGCCCGCATCGGCTCGGGGGTCTCGGACCCCGAGGGTGCGGTGCGGACCGTCGGCAGGTCGTGGGCTGCGGACGGATTGACCGTCCGGTACACCGAGTCCTCGCTCAACGACGGCAACCGGCAGTTCGTCGTCACGGGGGCTGGTGGTGACGTCGAACGCATCCAGTTCGGGGCGGCGACCGGGCGCAGCTCGCTCGTCGCGGTGTCGCACTGCGGGACCGGGAACGCGGCGGACCCCGGCTGACACCTGCCGTCGGACGGTGCCAGGAGGCGCGGTGTGGGCCCGTCCACCCGCTGCGGTTGCGCGCACGGTTGCGACGGTCGGGCGGTTCCGGCGGACTCCGCAGCGCGCGTGCGCCAGGATGGAGCCATGACCGACCAGCGCATCGCCGTCGTCGTCCTCGCCGCCGGGCAGGGCACGCGCATGAAGTCGTCCACGCCCAAGGTGCTGCACCGCCTCGCCGGGCTGCCGCTCATCGCGCACGTGCTCCGGACGGCGTCGTCCCTCGAGCCCGAGCACGTCGCCGTCGTCGTGCGGCACGAACGGGAGCTCGTCGCGGCCGAGGTGACCGAGCGGGCGCCCGACGCGATCGTGGTCGACCAGGACGACGTACCCGGCACCGGGCGTGCGGTCGAGGTCGCCGTGCAGGCCCTCCCCGCCGACTTCGAGGGGGCCGTCGTGGTGCTCTCCGGCGACGTCCCGCTGCTCGACGCGGCGTCGCTCCGAGCACTCGTGGACGCCCACGTCGGCGGGAGCAACGGCGCCACCTTCGTCAGCGCGATCGCCCCGGACCCGACCGGACTCGGCCGCATCGTCCGTGACGCCGACGGGACGTTCGTCGGGGTCGTCGAGCACAAGGACGCGACGGCCGAGCAGCTGACGATCACCGAGGCGAACGCGGGGATCTACGCGTTCGACGTCACGCACCTCCGTGCGGTCCTGCCCTCGCTCACCACTGCGAACGCGCAGGGCGAGAAGTACATCACCGACGCACCGGCGCTCATCGGGGCCCGGGGCGCGCGCATCGACGTCGTCACGCTGACCGACCCGTGGCTCGTCGCCGGCATCAACGACCGTGCGCAGCTGTCCGACGCCGCGCGGGTGCTGAACGCGCGCATCGTCCGTCGGCACCAGCTCGCCGGCGTCACGGTGCAGGACCCGGCGACGACGTGGATCGACCTCGACGTCTCGATCGAACCCGACGCCGAGATCCTCCCGGGCACGCAGCTCATCGGCGCCACCGCGATCGCCTCGGGCGCGGTCGTCGGGCCGGACACGACCCTGCGGGACACCGAAGTCGGCGTCGGAGCCGTGGTGAACCGCGTCGACGCCACCCTCGCGGTCATCGGCGACGGCGCCTCGGTCGGGCCCTTCGCGTACCTGCGGCCGGGCACGATCCTCGGCGACGGGGGCAAGATCGGCACCTTCGTCGAGACGAAGAACGCGACGATCGGCCGGGGCAGCAAGGTGCCGCACCTGTCGTACATCGGCGACGCCGAGGTGGGCGAGGACTCGAACATCGGCGCGAACACCATCACGGCCAACTACGACGGGGTGCACAAGCACCGGACCGAGGTCGGCTCGAACGTGCGCACAGGGTCGCACAACGTGTTCGTCGCCCCGGTTAGGATTGGTGACGGAGCGTACACCGGCGCGGGTACGACCGTCCGCAAGGACGTCCCTGCCGGGTCGCTGGCGATCAGCTACGCCCCACAGCGCAACACCGACGGATGGGTCGAGGAACACCGACCCGGTTCGCCGGCAGCCGAGGCCGCTCGGCGCGCGAACGGCGAACAGATCTGACGGCTCTCGGGCCGATCAACACGGCCCCGCGGGGTCAGGGAGTGAGCACCGCACTTGTCCGGAATCAAAACGACCGGCCAGAAACGACTCGTCCTCGTCTCGGGGCGGGCACACCCGGCGCTCTCGGCCGAGATCGCCGAGGAACTCGGCGTGGACCTCGTCCCGACCGATGCACGGACCTTCGCGAACGGGGAGCTCTACGCCCGCTTCGACGAGTCGGTCCGCGGCTGCGACGCGTTCGTCATCCAGTCCCACACGGCACCGATCAACGAGTGGCTCATGGAGCAGCTCATCATGGTCGACGCCCTGAAGCGTGCCTCGGCGAAGCGCATCACCGTCGTCGCGCCGTTCTACCCCTACGCCCGTCAGGACAAGAAGGGCCGTGGGCGTGAGCCGATCTCGGCACGACTCGTCGCCGACCTGTTCAAGGCCGCCGGTGCGCACCGCATCATGAGCGTCGACCTGCATGCCGCGCAGATCCAGGGCTTCTTCGACGGCCCGGTGGACCACCTGTTCGCCATGCCCGTCCTGCTCGAGCGCTTCCAGCAGACGCTCGACCCCTCGACGCTGACGGTCGTCTCGCCGGACATGGGCCGCGTCCGCGTCGCCGACATCTGGTCGGAGAAGCTCGGCGCGCCGCTCGCCATCATCCACAAGCGCCGCGACCCGCTCGTGCCGAACCAGGTGTCCGTGCACGAGATCGTCGGTGACGTCTCGGGTCGCGTCTGCCTGCTCGTCGACGACCTGATCGACACCGGTCGCACCATCGCCAAGGCGGCCGAGGCGCTCAAGGCGGCCGGAGCGACGGGCGTGGTCGTCGCTGCGACGCACGCGGTGTTCTCCGACCCGGCGACCGAGCTGCTGCAGAGCGAGTTCATCGACCGGGTCGTCGTCACCGACACTCTGCCGCTGCCCGAGGACAAGCGCTGGGACCGCCTCGAGGTCCTGCCGATCGCACCGCTCATCGCCCGCGCCATCCACGAGGTCTTCGACGACGGGTCGGTCACCTCGATGTTCGACGGCGCCGCTTGACCGCACCCGTGCGTGACGCGCTCGCGGCCCGACTCCGGGCCGCGGGCAGCGTCTTCGCCGAGGACGAGGCCGACCTGCTGCTCGAGGCTGGCGACGGCGACGCGGTCCGCCTCCGCGCGCTCGTCCAGCGGCGGCTCGGCGGCGAACCGCTCGAGTACGTGCTCGGTTGGGCGGCCTTCGACGGGCACCGCCTGCGCGTGACGCCGGGTGTCTTCGTGCCGCGTGCCCGCACCACGGTGGTCGTGGAACAGGCTGCTCGGCGGTTGCGCCGCTACGACCGGGTCGTCGACCTCTGCTGCGGTGCCGGGGCGATCTCGGTCGCCCTGCTCCAGCGTGTGGGTGCGCTGGACCTCGTCGCGTCGGACGTCGATCCGGCGGCGGTCGACGTCGCGGCCGAGAACATCGGCGACCGCGGCATCGTCGTGGCCGGCGACCTCTTCGCGCCGCTGCCGGACCGGTTCCGTGGCGTGGTCGACGTCATCGCCGTGAACGCCCCCTACGTGCCGACGGCGTCCATCGCCACGATGCCGTCCGAGGCCCGCGACCACGAGCACCGGGTCGCGCTCGACGGGGGAACGGACGGCCTCGACCTGCACCGGCGGATCGCCGCGGGTGCGGGGGAGTGGCTCCGCCCGGGCGGCGCTCTCGTCATCGAGGTCTCCGCCGGGCAGTCCGAGGCGTCGGCAGCTGCCTTCGCGGCGGCCGGGTTCCAGGTGTCGGTGGAGTCGGACGACGAGGTCGACGGCACCTGCGTCGTGGCGACGCGTCCCGCCTGACGCGACGCCAGTCGCGGGGCCGAACCGCGCCTCCTGTCCGACCCGCGTCTCCGGTCTGATCCATGCCTCCGGTCCGACCCGCGCCGCCGTCTGCGGCACAGCCGGTCAGCCGGTCAGGCGGTCAGGCGGCGCGGACCTCGACCGTGTGCCATCCGCTCGCGCCGTTCGGTGCGGGCGGCCGTTCCACGCTCGTCTGCACTTCGCCGTCCGCGCTCACGGCTCGGACCTGGATCCGGTGCGATCCCTTCGTCGGGGTCCAGCGGTAGACCCACTGCCGCCACGTGTCCGCCGAGACGGAGTCCGCGAGGGTTGCCGTCTCCCACGCCCCGTCACCGATCCGGACCTGCACGGCCTTCACCCCGGTGTGCGGCTGCCAGGCGACCCCGGCGATCGCGACGGTCGTCCCGGCGTCGACGGTCGAACCGGCACGCGGGGTGTCGATGCGCGACTCCAGCTTGACCGGGCCACGCTCCGACCAGCCGCGAGGCGTCCAGTAGCCCTGTGCATCGGCGAAGCGGGTGATCTCGAGCTCGGTGACCCACTTCGTGGCGGAGACGTACCCGAAGAGTCCGGGCACCACCATGCGCACCGGGAAGCCGTGTTCCGGCGGCAGTGGCTCGCCGTTCATCCCGACCGCCAGGAGCGCCGTCGTCCCGGCGTCCTGCAGCACGTCGAGCGGCGTCCCCGCGGTGAACCCGTCGACGCTGCGCGACAGCACCATGTCGGCGCTCGCGTGCGGCGCGGCCCGCTCGAGCAGCTTTCGGATCGGGTAGCCGAGCCACAGCGCGTTCCCGATGAGGTCACCCCCGACCTCGTTCGAGACGCAGCTGAGGGTCGCGTGGTGTTCCTCGAGCGGGAGGGCGAGCAGGTCGTCCCAGGTCAGCTCGACCTCGTGGTCGACCGCGCCGTGGATGCGGAGCTTCCAGTCGGCGGTGTCCACCGACGGCACGCGCAGCGCAGTGTCGATCCGGTAGAAGTCGCTCGTCGGCGTGACGTACGGCGTGATGCCGGGTACGTCGAGGGACGCTCCCGCCGGGACCGCGGGCGCCGCGGTGGCAGGGGCGGGCAACCGGATCGCCCGCCGTGCCGCGGCGGTGGCCTGCGCGGCGGCGGTCCCCAGTCGTGCAGCGCCACCGACAACGACCGCGACGGCCGCCGCCGTGACGCCCCAGACGAGGAATGCGCGCCGTTCGGCGGACGCGGGCCGCGCGGCCGCCGACGGCACGGCTGCGGCGGACTCCCACCGACGGAGTCGGGCGGTGAGGAGTCGGAGCACGACGACGGCTGCCGCGACGCCGAGGACCGAGGGGGCACCGTCCAACGTGCCGCTGCCGGAACGGGTGGTGACGGCCAGGAGCGAAAGGACACCGCCGACGGCGAACACGACGGCGCCGAACGGCGGGCGCGCACGCTCGAGCACACCCGCACCTGCGCTGACCGCCGCGACGATCACGGACATCAGGACGAACAGGGCGATCTTGTCGCCGGTGCCGAACAGCGACACCATGAGGTCCTTCGCGCCGGGCGGGGCGAGGTCGATGACCGCCGACCCGACCGCGACGAGCGGGCTGCCTGCACCGCTGAGCACGAGGGCTCCGAGTTCCGCGGCGGCGAAGAACGCGAGCGCGGCGACGATGCCGATCGCGGCAGCGAGCAGTCGGGGGCGCGGGACCGCCGCGGGGGCGGGCGCGAGATCAATGGTCACGAGCCGAGCGTAGGTCGACCCCACCGCGTGTGTGCTGACAGTCGCGCACGCGGTAGACGGGACTGACGGCGGGAGCGCCTGTGGAGGACCCGTACCCCGACCACCGACCCGCATCCCCACCGACCCGCATACCCACCGACCCGCCCCGTCCACCGGTTCGTCGGGCGTTCACCGGCACCGGCCAGCCGACGGCAGGTGGACCATGCGAGGATCGGGGTGTGCTGAGGCGTCCCGATCATGTCCCGGGCTTCGGTCGCGCCCGGCGGCGGAACCGCCACCCGATGTCGCAGGCACGGCGGCTCCTGGTGCTCCGCTGGGTCATCGTCGGGGTCTGGGCCGCGCTGCTCACCGCACGCATCATCGTCGTCTCCACCACGCCCGACGCCGACCTGACGTACTTCGGTGTCGCCGAGGTCGCCGTGATCGGTGCCGGCCTCTTCGTCATCGCCGGTGCCGTGCTGCGCGGCTGGTCGCTCCGCCGCCGGCACGAGGACGAGGCGCTCGCACTCGCGATCCGTCGGATCGACCCGACGGTGTGGCTCGTCCCGGCAGTGCCGACCCCCGAACTGCGAGCCTCCGTCGCATCCGTGCGTCCCGACGTCGCCCTCGGGCACCGGGTCACCTGGGCGTTCGGCGCGACCGAGGCGTCGCTGTGGGAACTCGAGGAACGCCGAGCCACCAGACTGCTCGTCATCCGGTGGAGCCGGATGGTGCACGTCGGGCTCGAGGACGTGCACGGCGACGGCCGCTCGTGGGCGATCGCGATGCACTACGTCCGGCCCGACGACACGACCGCGGTGGCGACCTTCTTCGTCCGCTCGGCACCGGGTTCCAGACGGATGCTCGGCCGGGGGCCCCGGATGGAGCGGCTCGTGGCCGACCTCGCGCGCGAGCGCATCGTGGCCTGACCGCGAGACGGGAGCGCGAGCGGCGGAACGGACCACACCGCGAGCGGCGGGACGGACGACACCGCGAGCGGCGGGACGGACGAAAAACGGAAGGCCCCGCCGACCGACGGGGCCTTCCGTGTGGAGCGCGCTAGTGGGTCGAGGGCTCCTGCTCGACCTCGCGGCGGTCGGCGTCCGACCACAGCGTGTGGAAGGTGCCGTCCTTGTCGATGCGCTGGTAGGTGTGTGCGCCGAAGAAGTCGCGCTGTCCCTGGATGAGCGCGGCCGGCAGCCGGTCCGAGGCGAGCGAGTCGAAGTACGCCAGCGCCGACGAGAAGCCAGGCGCCGGGATCCCCGAAGCCGCGGCGATGCCGACGATGCGACGCCATGCGGCTTCGCCTTCCTGCACGGCGTTCGCGAAGTACGGGTCGACCAGCAGGCTCTCGAGCTTCGGGTTCTTGTCGTACGCCTCGACGATGCGGTTGAGGAACTGCGCACGGATGATGCAGCCGCCGCGCCAGATCTTCGCGATGTTGCCGAGGTCGATGTCCCAGTCGTACTCCTTCGCCCCGGCGATGATGAGGTCGAAGCCCTGCGCGTACGCGACGACCTTCGAGGCGTAGAGCGCCGCACGGACGTCGTCCTCGAACCCGTCGGGGACACGGGCGATGTCGGGACGGTCGGGGAACGCCTGCTGCACCGCGGCGCGCTGCGTCGGCTTCGACGACACCGCCCGGGCGAACACGGCCTCGCCGATGCCGGACACGGGGATGCCGAGGCCGACGGCGTTCTGCACGGTCCAGACGCCGGTGCCCTTCGACCCGGCCTCGTCGCGGATGACGTCGACGAGCGGCTTGCCGGTGTCGGCGTCGCGCTGCTTGAGGACCTCGCCGGTGATCTCGATCAGGTACGACTCGAGGTCGCCCTTGTTCCACTCGTCGAAGACCTTGACGAGGTCCTCGACGCTCAGCCCGCCGACGCGGCGGAGCAGGTCGTACGACTCGGCGATGAGCTGCATGTCGGCGTACTCGATGCCGTTGTGCACCATCTTCACGAAGTGGCCGGCGCCGTCGGTGCCGATGTGGGTCACGCACGGCTCGCCCTCGGCGACCGCGGCGATCGACTTGAGGATCGGACCGAGGGTCTCCCAGGCCTCCTTCGACCCGCCGGGCATGATCGAGGGACCCTTCAGCGCGCCCTCCTCGCCGCCGGAGATGCCGGTGCCGACGAAGTTGAGGCCCTTCTCGCGCAGGTCGTGCTCGCGGCGGATGGTGTCGTGGAAGTTCGCGTTGCCGCCGTCGACGATGATGTCGCCGTCCTCGAACCGCTCGGCGAGCTGCTCGATGACCGCGTCGGTGCCCTTGCCCGCCTGCACCATGATGATCGCGGTGCGGGGCTTGGACAGCGAGGCCACGAAGTCGTCGATGGACTCGGACGCGATGAAGCCGGCGTCGGCGTGCTCGTTCAGCAGTTCCTCGGTGCGGGCGTACGTGCGGTTGTAGACCGCGACGGTGTTGCCCTCCCGCGAGGCGAGGTTCCGAGCGAGGTTCGAACCCATCACCGCCAGACCGACCACGCCGATGTTCGCCTGTCCGTTGTTCTCTGCCACGAGGTCTCCTTCGTCCTGTCGTTCGGCACCAACCTACGGTCCGCAGCCTGGGACCGCCCGGGTGTTACGGCAACTGGGGACGACTGTTCACCGGCCCAATACGGTGGAGGGATGACCGAGCGTGCTGTCCTCCCGCCCCTGCTCGTGATGGGGGTCTCCGGTTCCGGCAAGTCGACGATCGGGCAGGCCCTCGCCGACGCCCTCGCCGCCGACGGGCAGCCGACGGTCTTCGTCGACGCGGACGATCTGCACCCCGCCGCGAACAAGGAGAAGATGCGGCAGGGCATCCCGTTGACGGACGAGGACCGCTGGCCCTGGCTGGACGCCTGCGCCGCCCGGATCGCCGAGGTCGAGGACTCCGGACACCGCTGCGTGATGGCGAACTCGGCGCTCAGGCGCGCGTACCGGGACCGGCTGCGCGGATCGGCACCGACGCTCGTGATCGCCTTCCTCGACGGGTCACACGACCTCATCGCCGACCGTCAGGCGCACCGCCACCACGAGTACATGCCGAGCTCGTTGCTCGACTCGCAGTTCGCGACGCTCGAGCGACCGCAGCCGGACGAGGCCGCCGTCACCGTGTCGATCGAGGGATCGGTCGACGAGACGGTGGCGGCGATCCTCGCCGCGCTGTCGGTCACTTCCGGCTGAGCTCGGACAGGCGCGAGCGGTACTCCTCGGCGTCGATGTCACCCCGGGCGAAGCGGTCGGCGAGCACCGACCGCGCGTCGGACCGCGCCCGCCAGCTGCCCCGCCGGAACACCCCGAACACGAGGAACACGACCAGGAACGCGACGAAGAAGAACGCGGGGAAGACGAAGAACGGGAACCCGCCGTGCCAGTAGGGCGCGGTGGCGGCGATGGTGGTGAGCATGGTGACCTCCTGTGGTCGGTTCGGCGTCGCTGTCACGACCCTCCAAGACTCGGTACCGGAGGCGCGGTGCGCGTCCGTCCCGCAGCCCCACTTCCGTCTGCTCCCGCCGTCGTAGTGCCCGTTCTCCTCCACACCCGGCTGCTCCCGCGGGAGTAGTCCACAGGTCGTGCTCCCTCCCGATGCCGCGGGCGGGAGCCGACCCTAGGCTCGAGCCATGGACACCGACCGGACCCTCGCCGACCCGGCGACCGACGACCCCAGCTGGCGCGGGCGCCGTCGGTTCGCCCGGGTCGGACGAGTGCTGCCGGTGGCGTTCCTGCAGGTCCCCGGGACGCTCGTGGCATCGCGGTGGGCATCGGGCGCAGCCGACGGGTCCGCGGGCGGTCCGCCCTGGGCGCGCGGCGTCGCGGGCGGCCTCCAGCCCGTCGAGATCGGTCCGGCGGCCCTCGCCCTGCTCGTCGTCGGCGTCGTGGTGCTCCCGTGGCGGTGGCGGTTCCCCCGCTCGGTGCTCCTCGTGACCCTCGCGACGACCGTGGGGTACGCCGCCCTCGTGAGCCCGCGGGGCCCCTTCGTCGCCGCGCTCACCATGGCGCTGGCGAACGCGTGGCTGCGCGGACACCGGTGGTGGGCGACCGCCGCGGCCGGGGCGGCGGTGGTGCTGCTCCCGTCCGCCGATCCCGTGCTCGGACGCTCCCCGGTCCTCGACCTCGGCGCGGTGCTGCTCGCGGTCGCCTGGGCGACCGTCACCCTCGCGGTGTCGGAGCTCGTGCGCGTCCGACTCGAACGGGTCGCGGAACGCCGGCGGCAGCGTGCCGAGGCCGACCGGCGTCGCGCCGCCGACGAGCGGGTGCGGATCGCCCGCGAGCTCCACGACTCGGTCGCGCACAGCATGTCGCTCATCAACCTCCAGGCCGGGGTCGCCCTCCACCTCGGCGCCGACCTGCCCGACCAGACGCGGGGTTCTCTCGCCAACATCCGTGACTCCAGCCGCGAAGCCCTCGTCGAACTCCGCACCATCCTCGGCGTGCTGCGCTCCGTCGACGGAACCCCCGACCGAACCACCAACGGAGCCTCCGACGGAGCCGAGCGCACCCCGACCGCCGGCCTCGACCGCGTCGCCGACCTCGTGGAACGCGCGCGAGCCGCCGGTGTCGACGTCGGGCTGACCATCGACGGCGATCGTTCGACCGTGCACGGCATCACGGACCGGAGCGCGTTCCGCATCGTGCAGGAGTCGGTGACCAACGTCATGAAGCACGCCCCCGGGCACCGAGCCGACGTGACGATCTCGATCGGTCCGGACGTCGTCGACCTGGTCGTCGCCGACCGCCCGTCGGGCCCCCGATCGGCCGACGTCGGCTCGAGCGGACCGCTCGCCCCGACCGGCAACGGGATCATCGGGATGCGGGAACGTGCGAACGCCGTCGACGGCACCCTGTCCGCCGGCCCGACGACCGACGGCGGCTGGCGGGTGGCCGCCCGCCTCCCGGTGGTCGGTCCCGACCGAGAGGACCCCCGATGACCACGGACCCCACCGCCCCGGGCCCGATCCGCGTGCTCCTCGTCGACGACCAGGTTCTCGTCCGCGCCGGACTGCGTGCGCTCGTCGACGCCGAACCCGGGATGACCGTCGTCGGTGAGGCGGGTGACGGCAACGCCGCGGTGGACGTCGCACGGCGGGAGCGCCCCGACGTCGTCCTCATGGACATCCGGATGCCGGGCACCGACGGGCTCGCGGCGACGCAACGGATCTCGGCCGACCCCGACCTGGCCGGCGTGCACGTGGTCGTCCTCACCACCTTCGAAGAGGACGACTACGTGTTCGAGGCCATCCGTGGTGGGGCCGCCGGCTTCCTCGTGAAGGACACCGAACCGGCCGAACTCCTCCGGGCGATCCGGACGGTCGTCGCGGGGGAGTCCCTGCTCTCGCCCCGGGCGACCCGCTCCCTGGTCGAGGCGTACGCCACGCACGCCAAACCGTCGTCCCTCGCGCCGGAGCTCGACGTCCTCACCGATCGCGAGCGCCAGGTCATGCAGCTCGTCGCCGTCGGGATGACGAACGCCGAGATCGCCGAGCACCTCTTCGTCAGCCCGATGACCGCGAAGACCCACGTCTCCCGGGCGATGATCAAGCTCGGTGCCCGTGACCGCGCCCAGCTCGTCGTCTTCGCCTACGAGACCGGCCTCGTCACCCCGGGCTGGCGCCCGTGAACACCCTCGTGGCAGGTATCACGAGTGATACCATCAACTGCATGGCCATGACGCTCCGACTCGACGACGACGAAGCCAGCGCGCTGCGGAAGCGCGCTGATCTCGAAGCGCGCTCGATGCAGGAGATCGCCCGGGCCGCGATCCGTGAGTACATCGAGCACCACAGCCGGAGCGACCTGATCGACAGCATCCTCGACCGCGAACTCCCGCGGTACGCCGAGGCGCTCGACCGGCTCGGCAGGTGATCCACCTCACGACCGACGAAGCGCTGCACATCGCTCGTCGAACGCTCGGCGACGGGTTCCTCCTCCGCGACGTCGGGCTGCTCGAAGCTGCCGTCGCACGCCCGGCGACCTCGGTCGGCGGCACTGACGCCTACCCGACCATCGTGGAGAAGGCTGCGGCGCTCGTGCACTCGGCGGTACGGAACCACGCCCTCGTCGACGGCAACAAGCGCGTCGGACTCATGCTCCTCGTCGTCTTCCTCGGCATGAACGGACGACGGCTGACCGCGACGAACGACCAGGCCTACGACTTCATCATCGCCGTCGCAGAAGGGCGCCTCGACGCAATGCCCGAGATCGCTCGAGTCCTCTCCGAGCTCGTCGAGTCCGCCGACTGACGGCGGACACCGCGGCAACGCACGGCAACGGCTGCGGGACCGCGGCACCCCGGGTTGCATGGACCCCATGTCCTTCACCGGGTTCGGCGTCGTCGCCGGAGCAGCACTGACCGAGGCCGTCCGTCGCGCGGGCGCCGACCACGTGGAGCCGACGATCGCGGGCAACCTGGCGGTGCCGTCGGACGACGTCTCCGGCTGGACGCGTAACGAGGTCTACGCCGGAGGCCGGTTCGGCTCGTTCGCGATCCTCGTCCCCGGTGCCCTCCGGCTGCTGACCGCCGACCCCGACGCGGTGCGCGCGTACTTCGCGGCCGTCCTCCCCATCGTCCGCTCCGTCGCCGAACCGGGCGCGAAGATCGTGTTCGGTTCAGGGACCGCCCGCACAGCGCCCGACGGCATGCCCGGCGCCGAGGCCCTCCGCCGGTTCGCCGAGGTGCTCCGCACGGCCCGGGACACCGCTGCCGCGTCCGACCTGCGCATCGTCCTCGAACCGCTGAGCCGTTCGGAGACGAACGTCCTGCACTCCGTCGCCGAGACCGTCCGGTTCCTCGACGAGGCCGGCGTCGACGGGGTGGACGTCGTCGCCGACCTCTTCCACATCCGGAACGAGGGCGAGTCGCTCGATGTCCTCCGCGAGCTCGGCACCCGCATCGGCCACGTGCACGTCAGCGACCGTGACCGTCGCCCGCTCGGGGCCGCCGGGGGCGACGACGTGTGGCGCGACTTCCTCGCCGCCGTGCACGACGGCGGCTACCGCGGCTCGGTGTCGCTGGAGTGCCCCTGGTCCGGCGACACCGCGACCGCCGAGCAGGAGATCGCTCGATCGCTCGGACTCCTCCGCCGATCGGGTGCCATGCTCGGGGCATGACGATCGAGGTGCGCCCCGCGACGCCCTTCGACGACGTCCGGACGATGGTGGGTCCGAAGCGCCCGGACGCGACCGTGTGCTGGTGCCTGAGCTACCGCATCCCGTCGGCGGAGAACCGGGCCCTCAGCGGCACTGCCCGTGGGGATCGCGTCCGCTCGCTGCTCGACGAGGACCTGCCGCCCGGTGTCCTGGCGTACGACGGCGACGAGGTCGTCGGTTGGGCTGCGGTCCACCCCCGCCCGGACACCACGTTCGCGCGCAACCGAAAGGTCCCGCACCTCGACGATCCGGACGACCGGAGCGTGTGGAGTGTCTGGTGCATCCGGGTGCGACCGGGCCACCGGGGCGGGGGCATCTCGCACGTGCTCCTCGCGGGCGCGGTCGACTTCGCGCGTGACCACGGCGCCCGGGTGCTCGAGGGGTACCCGGTCGACAACCGCGGCGAGGAGGTCGACCTCACGATGGCGTACGTCGGCACCCGCGCCCTGTTCGAGCACGCCGGCTTCGAGCACGCGGCGGACACCACCTCGGTGCTGAACGGTTTCCCCCGCGTGCTCGTGCGGCGGACGCTCTAGAGCTTGAACGTCGCCTTCGGGATGTCCGACACGATCCGACGTGCCGTCCGCACCGCGTCCTCCTCCGACAGCTGGTGCGTCACCACGAGTGACGCCAGGTAGGCCGCGTCCGCCCGTCGGGCCATGTCGTGCCGCGCGGGGATCGAGCAGTAGGCGCGGGTGTCGTCGATGAACCCCGAGGTCTTCGTGAACGACGCCGAGTCGGTGATCGCCGCCCGGTAGCGGCCGATCGCTGCGGGGGTGTCGATGAACCACCAGGGAGCGCCCGCGTAGACGGCGGGGTAGAAGCCGGCGAGGGGCCCGATCTCGCGCGAGAAGACGGTCTCGTCGACGGTGAACAGCACGAGGTGGAACCCCGGCGCCGTGCCGAAGGACTCGAGCAGGGGACGCAGGGGCTCGGTGAACGAGCCGACGGCGGGCAGGTCGTGCCCGGTGTCGGGTCCGAAGCGCTCGAGCGTGGGCGCGTGGTGGTTCCGCAGCACACCGGGGTGGAGCTGCATGACGAGACCGTCCTCGACGCTCATCTCGGCCCAGCGGTAGAGCATGTCGTGCCGGTACGCGACGGCCTCCGACGGGGTCACCCCGGACGGGCCCTGCATCGCGGCCGCGTGGATCCGCGAGCGCTCCGAGGCCGACAGCGGTGTCGACCCGGCGTCGAGGACCCCGGTGTCGGTGGCGGTGGCACCGTGCTGGACGAAGTACTGGCGACGTGCGCGCAGTGCCGCCAGCAGCCCGTCGTGGGTCCCCGTGTCGATGCCGGCGGCCTCCCCGATCGACGCGACCACGTGCCTCCAGTCCGACCGCGACGGGTCGAAGACGGCGTCCGCGCGGAACGTGGGGACCACCCGGCCGGTGAACGTGGGGTCGGCGGCGAGCCGCGCGTGCGCGGCGAGGTCGGCCGTCGGGTCGTCGGTGGTCGCCAGCACCTCGATGCCGAAGGCGTCGAACAGGGCGCGGGGACGGAACGCGGGCGTGGTGAGCAGCTCGGCGATGTGGTCGTACTGGGCGTCCGCGTTCGCGGCAGACGGCTGCTCCGTCAGGCCGAAGACGTCGTGCAGTTCCGTCTCGAACCAGTAGCGGACCGGGGTGCCGAGGAAGTCGTCCCAGTGCTCGGCCAGGTTCCGCCAGACGGTGCGACCGGTAGGCACGGCACCGGTTCCCGACAGGTCGACGCGACCCAGCGCCTCCAGTCCGACACCGTTCGCGTGCAGGAGCCGCAGGACGTAGTGGTCCGGGGTGATGAGCAGCGACGCGGGGTCCTGGAACGGCTGGTCGTCCGCGATGAGCGTGGCGTCGACGTGTCCGTGCGGCGAGATGATCGGCGCGTCCTTGACGGCGTCGTAGACCGTGCGGGCGACCGCTCGCGCTCCCGGTTCTGCGGCGAAGAGCCGGTCCGGGTGCGGGGCGAGCGGTGTGGCGGTGGTGGTCTGGGTCATCGTCGACTCCTTCAGGACGCGTGGGGGACGGGTGCGGGACCGGTGGACTCGCGGACGGTGAGGTGGGTCGGCAGCGCGACCGCACCGCTCATGTGCTCGCCGGGCAGTTCCTCGGCGGGGATCGCGCCGAGCCGTCCGAGCAGCATCCGGATCGCGACCCGGCCGGCGCGTTCGATCGGCGAGGTCATCGTGGTGAGCGGTGGGTTGCAGAAGTCGGCGCCGAAGATGTCGTCGCACCCGACGATGCTCATGTCCTCGGGCACGCGCACCCCACGCTCCCGCAGGCGGGCGAGCATGCCGATGGCGATGAGGTCGTTGAAGGCGATGCAGGCGGTGGCCCCGGCGTGCACGGCGGCGTCGGCGGCCGCGGCACCCGAGTCGACGAACGGCGCGTGCGGTCCGACGCGGGCGACCCGCACACCGAGGCGCTTCGCGACCCGGACGAGGGCGCGCCACCGCCGTTCGTTCGACCACGAGCTGTCCGGACCGGCGACGTACAGGACGTCCCGGTGCCCGAGCGAGACGAGGTGCTGCACGGCCTGCTCGACCCCGCCGGGGGTGTCGATGAGCACCGACGGGACCCCGGCCGGCCGACGGTTCACGACGACGAGCGGCGTGCGCTCGGCGAACCGGGCGATCTGCGCGTCGGTCAACCGGGACGCGGTGAGCACGGCGCCGTCGGCCTTGCCCGCGATCGCGCTGAGGGCGGCCATCTCGGCGTCGGCGGACTCCTCGGTGTCGACGAGCAGCTGGGTCCACCCCGCGCCGGCGAGCTGGTGCTGCGTGCCGCGGATGACGTCGAAGTAGAAGGGGTTCGTGATGTCCGACACGAGCACCGCCACCGCACGGGTGCGACCGGAGGTCAGGGCGCGGGCCTGCGAGTTCGGCACGTAGCCGAGCTCCCGCGCCACGCGCTGGATCCGCTGCTGCGTCGCCTGGTTCACGCGGTCCGGCAGGGAGAGGGCACGCGAGACGGTGGAGGGGGCGACGCCGGTCGCGTCGGCGATGTCGCGGATGGTCACCCGCCGGGCGGCGTCGGCCTCGCGCACGGTCTCCCGCCGGGCGGCGTCGGCCTCGCGCACGGTCACCCGCCGGGCGGTGTCGGTGTCGGTCACGGTTCCTCCGTCGTCCGGGCCGGGGCGTTGGTGCACCGGTGCGGTCTGCCGGTGCCTCGATGCGCCGGTGCAGCGACCGTAAGCCGGTCTGGCAACAAGTGGCAACCGATTGCCGCATGTTGCCAGCGGCGCGACAGTGGTGCCACCGGGCAGTGCCGCCCGGAGGAGGTCTCGAGGAGGAAACCCCCGTGAACACGCGAAGACTCCATGTCCGCACCGTCATCGGTGCCGCGGCCGTGGTCGCCCTCGCCGCACTGTCCCTCCAGGGATGCGCGGTGGTCAACGGCAGCGGCGACGACCCCAACACCCTCCGCGTCATGATGGGCGCGGACACCACGTACCCCAAGGAACGGAAGCAGTGGCAGCAGGACGTCGCCGCCGAGTTCCAGCGGACCACCGGCGCGAAGGTGCAGTGGGAGACGTACTCCTCCGCGCAGGAGGAGCTGACCGCCATCCAGACCAGCGTCATCTCCGGGCAGGGCCCCGACGTGTACGCGATCGGCAGCACGTTCACCCCGACCGCGTACGCCACCGGCGCCTTCGTCGAGATGGGGTCGAAGGAGTGGAAGGCCGTCGGGGGCAAGGACCAGTTCGACCCCGCGTCCTTCGGCATCTCCGGACCGAGCACCTCGAAGCAGATCGGCATCCCGTTCGCCAGCCGGCCGTTCGTGATGGCCGTGAACAAGGACCTGCTCGCGAAGGCCGGCATCACCCGGATGCCGACGACGTGGGACGAGCTCACCGCCGACGCGAAGGCCACCACCAGCGGTGACGTGCACGGCATGGCGATCGCCTACGCCGACGGCTTCGACCCGTGGAAGTTCATCTGGGGCATGGCGCAGAACGCCGGCAACACCATCGTGTCGGGGAACGGCAAGGCCGAGATCGACACGAAGGCCGTGCAGAACGCCTACCGCACCTACTTCGACTGGGTCACGAAGGACGGTGTGGTCGACAAGGCCGCGATCGGGTGGAACAACGCCCAGGCCCTCGCGCAGTTCACCGAGGGCAAGGCCGCCTTCTTCCCGATGACGACGACCACGGCGATCAACTCGTTCACGAACACCCCCGTGGACGGCAAGTACGAGTTCGCACTGCTGCCGACGGTGCCCCCGGGAGCGACGTCGCGCCCGAGTGACGGGATCGAGGCGGCGAGCATCCTCTCCGGCGACAACTGGGTCGTCGCGGACTACGGCACGAAGCAGGACCTGTCGTTCGACTTCATCAAGCAGCTCAGCACGCCGAAGGCGCAATTGGAGTACTACCGGCTCTTCGGCAACCTGCCCACGAACGCCGACGCCGCGGCCCAGCTGGCGGCCGACAACCCGCAACTCGCCCCGATCATCCAGGCCGGGAAGCTCTCGAAGCCCACCGCCTTCACCGGCGCCTGGTCCGACATCCAGCTGTCGCTCGTCGACGTCGTCGTGCAGTCCATCCCGCAGCTCAAGAGCGGCTCGGTCTCCGACGACCAGCTCCGGAAGCGTCTGCAGGACGCGCAGCAGGACGCCCAGTCCACGCTGAACCGCCAGAAGAACGGAGGCCTGTGATGACCGCCACGCAGACCCGGCCCGACGCCAAGCGTTCGCGGCCCCACGAGGTCCGCCCCGTCGGCAAGACGCCGTTGTACAAGCGGGAGCGTCCGCTCTGGATGCTCCTGCCCGGCGGCGTCCTCATGCTCGCCGTCATCGTGGTCCCGCTCCTGGTGGGCGTCTTCATCGCGATGCTCGACCTCGACCAGTACACGCTCCGTCAGTGGTTCAGCGCCCCGTTCATCGGGTTCCAGAACTTCGCCGAGGCGTTCACGGACTCACCCCTGCTCCACTCGATCTGGATCTCGGTGTCCATCTCGGTGCTCGTCACCGCGGTCACGGTGCCGATCGGCGTCGCCGCGGCGATCTCCACGCAGAACCGGTTCCCGGGTCGCGGACTCGTCCGGTCGATCTACCTCGTCCCCTACGTCCTCCCCGCCTTCGTCGTCGGCACGTTCTTCCGCACGATGCTGCAGCCGCAGGGCGTGGTCAACTCGATCCTGCACACCGACGTGCTCTGGCTGAACGGCTCGGCGTCGTACTGGGCGCTGGCCGGCGTCATGATCTGGACGAGCTGGCCGTTCGTCTACCTGCTCTCGCTCGCCGGACTGCAGGCGGTCGACAACGAGGTGCACGAAGCCGCCGCCCTCGACGGGGTGACCTGGTGGGCGAAGCTCCGCTACATCATCTTCCCGTACCTGCGCGGACCGCTCTCGCTCGCGATCATCATCTCGATCCTGCACAACATCAACAACTTCACCCTGCCGTTCGTGCTCTTCGGGATCCCGCTGCCGTCGAGCGTCGAGGTGATGCCCGTCCTCACGTACATCGCCAGCTTCCAGTCGTTCCGCTTCGGGCTCTCCGCCGCGATGGCGATCTGCTCGCTCGTGATCGTCGCGATCCCGCTCTTCGTCTACCTGCGGGCCGTGAAGCTCGACACCGGCGACGACGCCGGACCCAACCGCCGGCAGCGCCGGGCCGACCGGGCGACCCTCGCCGCGGCGACGCCGGCCGCCGCCGCAGACATCGACGGAGCCCGAGCATGAGCGCCTTCACCACCACCCGCACCCGCCCCACCGCGACGCTCACCGAGAGCATCACCGCCGGGGACCGTGGCCGCCGGCACAAGCGTCCGTACGACACCGACGTCACCCGACTGCTGCCCCGGTGGCTGCTCGTGACCGTGATCGCGATCATCATCGCGTTCATCGCCGTCCCCGTGCTCTACATCCTGTTCGGCTCGGTCAACTCCGACGTCGCGGTCGCTCGCGGCGAGTACTTCCCCTCGGAGTTCACCCTGTCGAACTACGTCGAGATCTGGTCGACCGTCGCGCTCGGGCAGGGCCTCGTCAACTCGATGCTCACGGCCGGGGCCGTCGCCGTGGCGAGTGCGGCGCTCGCCGTGTCCACCGCGTACGTCCTCGTCCGGTTCCGGTTCCTCGGGCGGTTGACGATCCTCCGTGGACTGCTCGCGCTGCAGTCGATCCCGGGCACGCTCCTGCTGCTCCCCGTCTTCGTGGTGTTCTCGAACATCGCGAGCGCCACGGGCGTGCAGATCATCGGCACCCGCTGGGGCCTGTTCGTCACCTACCTGACGTTCGCCCTGCCGTTCTCGACCTGGGTGATGGTCACCTACCTGCGTGGCCTGCCGAAGGAACTCGAGGAAGCGGCCCGCATCGACGGTGCCTCGAGCACGAAGATCCTCACCAAGATCGTCCTGCCGCTCTCGTGGCCCGGCATCGTCGTGTCGGCGATCTTCGCCTTCCTGCTCGGCTGGAACGACGTCCTGTTCTCGACGATCATGACGACCCCGAACACGCGCACGGTGGCGGTCGTCCTGCAGGTCCTCGGCACCACGCAGGAGGGTGGCGCCGTCCCGATCTACGGCCAGATGATGGCCGCGTCGATCGTCTGCGCCGTGCCGGTCGTCGCGCTCTACCTCATCTTCCAGCGCTACCTCGTCGGCGGTCTCACCGCCGGTTCCGTCAAGTAGCGCTGTGCAGTCTTCCGACTTGTCCACAGACTGCCTGGAGGCGCGGTGCCAGCCCGCCCCGCGCCTCCAGACTGCCTCCATGAAGGGAATGCAATGACCCAGCCCAGTTGGGAGCTCTCCGGTTTCGGCGACGAGATCGACGCCGACCCGGCGATCCAGGTCGCGGTGCTGCAGGCGCTCGGCGCCAGCGCCATCGAGGTCCGCAGCGCCTGGGGGGTGAACGTCGTCGACCTCGACGAGGACCAGCTCGCCGGCCTCCACCGCCTGTTCGAGGAACGCGGGCAGACCGTGTCCGCCATCGCCTCGCCGATCGGCAAGGTGTCGGTCGACGAGCCCGTCGAGCACGAGGTCGGACGACTCGGTCGCGCGATCGCTGCGGCGCACGCCCTCGGCACGACGAACATCCGGATCTTCTCGTTCTACTTCGCGGGCCGGCAGCCCGAGGACGTCCGTGACGACGTCCTCGTCCGGATGCGGGCGCTCGCCGACCTCGCCGAGCGCGAAGGGGTGACCCTGCTGCACGAGAACGAGAAGGACATCTACGGCGACGTCCCCTCGCGGGTGCTCGACATCGTCGAGAGCGTCGGCTCGCCCGCGCTCCGGCTCGCCTGGGACAACGCGAACTACGTCCAGTGCGGCGTCAAGCCGTTCACCGACGGGTGGGCCCAGCTCGCGCCGTACGTCGACTACCTGCAGGTCAAGGACGCCCTCGCCGCCGACTCGTCGGTGGTCCCCGCTGGGGAGGGCGACGGCGAACTGCTGCAGACCCTCACCGCGCTGCGCGACGCCGGGTACTCCGGCTACGCCTCGCTCGAGCCGCACCTCAGCGACTTCACCCACCTCGGCGGGTTCTCCGGCCCCGCGGCCTTCGGTCGCGCCGGTCGTGCCCTCCGGAAGCTCACCGACCAGATCGGAGTCACCCTGCGATGACCACCTCACTGAAGTTGGCAGTCGTCGGCGCCGGCGTCATCGGACGCCACCACGCGAAGGTCGCCGTCCACCACCCCGACCTCGAGGTCGTCGCCCTGGTCGACGCGATCCCCGCCGCCGCCACGAGCGCCGCCGACGAGATCGAGGCGATGGGCGTGACGCGCCCCGTCACCACCGCGACCATCGAGGAGGCGATCGCGCAGACCGACATCGACGTCGTCGCGATCTGCTCGCCGTCCGGCATGCACGTGCAGCTCGCCGAGGCCGCCCTGGCCGCCGGCAAGCACGTCGTCATCGAGAAGCCCCTCGACACCACGATGCCCCGCGCCCGGCAGATCGCCGCGCTCGCCGCCTCGGCCCGCGACCGCGGGCTCGTCACGAGCGTCATCAGCCAGCACCGGTTCGACCCGGCGTCGGCAGCCGTGGCCCGGGCCGCGCACGACGGCGGGTTCGGCACGGTGACCTCGGGCCTCGCGAGCGTCGCCTGGTACCGGTCGCAGGGCTACTACGACTCCGGCGACTGGCGCGGCACCTGGGCGCTCGACGGTGGCGGCGCGGTGATGAACCAGGGCGTGCACACCGTCGACCTGCTCGTCTGGGCACTCGGACGTCCGGTCGAGATCTCGGCGCAGACCGGCCTGCTCGCGCACGACCGGATCGAGGTCGAGGACACCGCCGTCGCCACCGTCCGGTTCGCCGGCGGCGCGCTCGGCGTCATCCACTGCACGACGGCCGCCTACCCCGGGCTCTCCGCCCGGTACGCCGTCTACGGCACGCACGGGTCCGCCATCGTCGACGACGACCGGCTGGCCTACTTCCACATCGCGCCGGACACCGCGACGCTCGAGTCGGCCTCCACCACGGCGAACGCGTCCGCGGTCGAGGGCGCGGTCGACCAGAAGGACGAGGTCGTCCCGCCGGAGCACGTCGTCGGCGGCCCGGCCGAACCCGACCACTTCGCCGCGGGCCACGCACGGCAGTACACCGACATCGTCGCCGCGATCCGCGACGGCCGCGACCCCGGCGTCACGGTCGACGCCGCCCTCGTGTCCCTCGCCACCGTCCGCGGCCTCTACGTCAGCGCGACGCTCGGCGAACCCGTCCGGATCGACGACGTGATCGAGGGCAAGTACGACGACGTCGTCCCCGTCGTCGGCGCCCACGCAGCAGAAGGAGCCACCCGATGAAGTTCTCCGTGTTCACCGCCTCCACCCCCGACTGGACCCCGTCCGAGGCCGCGTCGACCCTGGCCGAACAGGGCTGGGACGGCATCGAGTGGCGCGTCGTCGACGACCGTCCCGCACCCGGTGCGACGGTGCCCGCCGGCCGCTCGTTCTGGGCCGGCAACAAGTCGACGTGGCAGTTCACCGGCATCGAGGACCAGGTCGGCGAGATCGCCCGGATCACCGACGCCGCCGGGCTCGAGTACTCCGGCATCGGCGGCTACCAGCAGGCGTCCGACACCGACGGTGTCGACACGATGCTCCGGGTCACGAGCGAGCTCGGCGCCCGGCAGGTCCGGGTCACCATGCCGCACTACCGGCAGGAGCGCGAGCGCACCGGCGAGACGTACCCGCAGATCTTCGACCGCACCCGCGCGGACCTCGAGTGGGCCGTCTCCCGCGCGACCGAGCTCGGCGTGAAGGCACTGGTCGAGCTGCACCACATGACGATCACGCCGTCGGCGTCGGCCGCGCTCCGGCTCGTGGACGGCCTCGACCCGGCGCACGTCGGCGTCATCCACGACCTCGGCAACCTCGTCATCGAGGGGCAGGAGGACCACCTCGCGGCGTTCGAGCTGCTCGGCCCCTACCTCGCCCACGCCCACGTGAAGAACGCCCGGTGGGTCGACACCGGCGACACCCGCGCCGACGGGTCCGCGATCTGGCAGAACGAGTGGGCGCCCCTGCGCGCCGGCCAGGCGTCCGTCGCCGACTACCTTGACACCCTGCGCCAGCACGGGTACGACGGCTGGGTCACGATCGAGGACTTCTCCACCGACCTCCCGCTCGAGGCCCGCACCGCCGACAACCTGGCGTACCTGCGGTCCCTCGTACCGGTGTCGGCATGACCGATCGCCGACCCGGCATCGTGCACCTCGGGGTGGGTGCGTTCGCGCGCGCCCACCTCGCCTGGTACACGGCGCACGCGGACGGTGAGCCGTGGGGCATCACCGCCTTCACCGGACGCTCACCGGACACCGCCGACGCGCTGAACGCCCAGGGCTGCCGGTACACGCTCGTCACCCGGGCGGCCGACGGCGACGTCGCCGAGGTGGTCGACACGATCGTGGCCGCCCACCCGGGCAGCGACGACACGGCCTGGAGGCACGTGGTCGCGTCCCCGGAGACGACCATCGTGACGCTGACGGTCACCGAGCAGGGCTACCGATCCGGCTCCGACGTCCCCGCGCGGTTGGTCGCGGGGCTCGATGCCCGGCGCGCCGCCGGCGGCGGGCGGATCGCGCTGATGTCGCTCGACAACCTGACCCACAACGGCGACGTCCTCCGCGAGGCGGTGATCGACGCCGTCGGGGACGAGGGCCTGCGTGCCTGGATCGAGTCGAACGTCGCGTTCCCCAGCTCGATGGTCGACCGGATCACCCCGGCCACGACCGACGCCGATCTGCGCGACCTCGCCGGGCTCCCCGGTGCGCTCGATGGTGACCGGGTGCCGGTGGTCACCGAGCCGTTCGCCGAGTGGGTGCTCGAGGACGCCTTCGACGGCATCGACCGTCCCGCCTGGGAGACCGCGGGCGTGCGGCTCGTCGACGACGTCACGCCGTACGAGCAGCGGAAGCTCTGGCTGCTGAACGGGTCCCACTCGCTGCTGGCGTACCTCGGCCTGCAACTCGGCCACGAGACGGTGGCGTCCGCGATGGACGACCCGGTGTGCCGCGCCGCGGTCGACCAGCTGTGGGACGAGGCGGCTCGCGAACTGCCGCTCCCTGCCGACGAGGTCACCGCAGCACGGGATGCCCTGGTGGACCGGTTCCGGAACCCGCGCATCCGGCACACCCTGCGGCAGATCGCGTCCGGTGGGTCGCAGAAGCTGCCCGTCCGCGTCGTCGACGTGGTGCGCCACCGGCTCGAGCGCGACCCGTCCGACGGCATCGGCCCCGGAGCCGCCACGGCCCTCGCCGCGTGGTGGCTGCACTGCACCGACCAGCCCGAGTTCGTGGACGACGCCGGAGCCCCCGGGCCAGACTCGGACGTGCACGACGTGCTGCGCGTCATCGCCCCCGACCTCGACACCACCCCCGTGGTCGCCGCGATCACCGCGGCGGCCGACCGCATCCGGGCAGCCCGCGCCGCTGCCGGCACGACACCCGCCCGCACGGGCGCCGACGAAGGAGTCCCCGCATGACCGACACGACCACGAACCCCGCGGCCCCGGTGCCGGGCGCAACGGACCCGGCAGCCGCGACCGACCCGACCGCCGGACGCCCGGACACGTGGGCGTCGGCCGACCGCGGTCAGTTGATCGACCGCGCCGAGGTCATCGTCACGAGCCCGAACCGCAACTTCGTCACGCTGAAGATCACCACGGTCGACGGGGTCACGGGCCTCGGCGACGCGACGCTGAACGGTCGTGAGCTCGCCGTCGCCACGTACCTGTCCGAGCACGTGGTCCCGCTGCTGGTCGGTCGTGACGCGAGCCGGATCGAGGACGCCTGGCAGTTCCTCTACCGCTCGTCGTACTGGCGCCGCGGCCCCGTCACGATGGCCGCGATCGCCGCCGTCGACATGGCGCTCTGGGACATCAAGGGCAAGGTCGCGGGGATGCCCGTGTACCAGCTGCTCGGCGGTGCCTCCAGGACAGGGCTCATGGCGTACGGCCACGCGTCCGGCAAGGAGCTGCCGGAGCTGTTCGACTCCATCCGCGAGCACCAGTCCGAGGGCTACCGGTCGATCCGGGTGCAGACCGGCGTGCCCGGCCTCGAGTCGATCTACGGGATCGCGTCGAACAAGACGACCTCGGGGAACGAGGGCGTCCGCTACGACTTCGAGCCCGCGCAGCGCGGCGCCTTCCCCGCGATGGAGGACTGGGACACCCGGGCCTACCTGCGCCACGTGCCCACCGTGTTCGAGGCCGTCCGGAACGAGTTCGGCCCCGAACTGCCGCTGCTGCACGACGGCCACCACCGGATGACCCCGCTGCAGGCGGCGAAGCTCGGCAAGTCGCTCGAGCCGTACGACCTCTTCTGGCTCGAGGACTGCACCCCGGCCGAGAACCAGGAAGCCCTGAAGCTCGTCCGGCAGCACACCACGACGCCGCTCGCGATCGGCGAGGTCTTCAACACGATCTGGGACTTCAAGGACATCATCCGCGACCAGCTCATCGACTACGTCCGCGGTGCCGTGACGCACATGGGCGGCATCTCCCCGCTGAAGAAGACGATGGACTACGCGGCGATGTACCAGATCAAGTCCGGGTTCCACGGGCCGACCGACATCTCGCCGGTGGGGCTCGCCGCGCAGATGCACCTCGGGTTGGCGATCCACAACTTCGGCATCCAGGAGTACATGCAGCACGGCCCGAAGACGAACCAGGTGTTCCGGCAGACGTTCACCTTCACCGACGGCTACCTGCACCCGGGCGACGAGCCGGGCCTCGGGGTCTCGCTCGACGTCGACGAGGCCGGCAAGTACCCGTACGAGCAGGCGTACCTGCCGTTCAACCGCCTCGCCGACGGCACCGTCCACGACTGGTAGCCGTTCGGCCCGGGCGCAGCGGACCGTCGCTTCCTGGTCGCGCGACATGCATACGGGAGATGTGCTGTCAGCGGTGTGCGTCAGTATCGTCAGACAAGGACAGAGGAGGAAGCGATGGTCCCGACCGTGACGTACCTGGACAGCGCTGCGATCGAAGCCCGGCGATCGGAGCTGCTGCAGCGCGCCCACATGTCTCTCGACATCATTCGAGCAAAGGGCGCGACCTATCAGCTCGACCCTGAGGAACAGGCGATCTTCCGCGCGCTCGAAGAGCTCGACTTCCTCGAAGGTGATGCCTGAGGTCGAACGCGATCTCGCCGCACGAGTGGAAGCCTTCGCCCAGGAGCTGATCGACACTGCGTCAGGGATCCTCGGCGTGCCGACCGGGTTCGAGGTGCAGGTCGGAGCATCTCGCTCGCGGCCGCAGATCGTTGTATCTCAGTCCGATCCACTCGGCGTACCGATCCTCGTCGATGGCCAAGTGCTCCTGCGCTTACTCGTCGAGTTCCGCTGCCGCTGGAACACGCAACAGCGCTACCTTGCCGTGGAGCAGTCGACTTTCGCTGTGCGCGTCGAGCATGTGAACGAGCCGTTATTCCACTTCGACTATGTTCGGAACGCTCTCGAATCGGTGCCCGTCGCGCACCTCAACGTTCATGCTCACCGAGACGAAGTGGTCTGGGCGATGATGATGGCTCGGACCAAGCGCGGCAAGCGTCGCGGCAAGGACGCCAGCAAGGGGAAGATCCCGCGCATCTCGACCTTGCACTTCCCCCTCGGAGGACATCGACACCGCCCCTCGCTCGAGGACGTGTTCGACATGCTGATCCAGGAGTTCGGGATCGAGCACTCCGAAGTCGCCGCGGAACTGATCGCTGCTGGCCGGAGGCGCTTCCGGTCGATCCAGACGGCTGTCGGCGTGCATGATGATCCAGTCGCGGCGGCGGGTGCTCTCGAGGAACTCGGGTACACGGTCAGATCTCCGACAGCGGTGCCCGCAGCGCGCCGTGATCGACTCGAGCGTTACTGACGACGGCTGCGGCACGACGATGAAGTTCGCGGACGTGGCGAGGGAACTGCTCCTCGTCGCGCCCGCGGACTTCGTCGCCGAGCGGACGGCCCGTCAGCGGACGGTCCGGAAGGACGACCGTGCGCTCGCGACGGCGATCGGCGGTCTCCGGAAGCCCGCGCCCGCCGCGTGGGTCGTCGACCTGCTGGCACACGAGGGTGCCTTGGACGAGGCCGTCGACCTCGGACCCGCCATCCGACAGGCACAGGCGGACGCCGACCCGGTTGTCATCCGGGAGCTCCGGCACCAGCGAGCGGGCGTGGTCGACGCGCTCACCCAGGCCGGCGCCGACCTCGCCTCGGACGCCGGCCACCCGGTGACCCGGGCCGTGCTCGACCAGGTGCGGGCGACCATCGAGGCGGCGATGGCGGATCCGCACGCCGGCGCCGCCGTGCGCTCCGGGCTCCTCGTCCGCCCGCTCGAGAGCGCCGGGTTCGACGACGTGGACCTCGACGGCGCACTCGCCGATCCCGATGCGGTCCCCGAGGCGTGGTCAGGGAGCGGTGCGGCGCCGATCCCGATCACGGAGGGGAGACGCGCAGACGGAAGACGCGCGGCGGGGACGACCCGGGCCTCCCGGAAGCCCGATCGGAAGTCGGAACGCGCCCCGGTTTCCCCACCTGAGACCGATCCGGCCGCCGAACGCCGCGCAGCGCGCGAGGCCGAGACGGCCGCGCGGACGGAGTCCCGCGACGCCGACGCCGCACTCGACGCGGCCGAGGACGCCCTCGCGACCGCCGAGGACCGGCGGGCCGACCTCGAACGCCAGCTCGCCGACGCCACTGCCGAGGTCACGCGCCTCGAACACGCCCGCGACGACGCCGAGACCTCGAGCGACCGAGCCCGCGAGCTCCTCGCGGCCGCGCAGCACCACCGCCGCGACGTCGGGCGCTGACCACTGGCCGAGCCTCATCCACTCGGATGAAAGCGTCTCCTGCGCTCGCTCCCCGCCGGACACCGCCCCTACGCTCGGCCGCATGCGCTTCTTCCTCCGTCGCCGTGCACGACACCTCGTCGCCCCGATCGCCGGGGCCGTCTACCTCGTGCTGTGGCTCGTCGCCGAGGCCAGCCGCACGGACCCCGACCACGTCGTCGTCCTCGTCGCCTTCGCCGTCGCGATCGGGCTCGCGGCCTGGATGCCGGCGACCGCGCTCGGGATGATCGCCGGCGTGCCACTGCTGCAGGCGCTGCGGTTGCTCGCCCGACCCGAGGCGACGGTGTGGCCCGAGTACATCGCCATCGCGATCGTCGCCGGCATCGTGGGAGCGGGACGCTCCGACCTCCTGCGGTGGCTCGCGATCCCGGCGCTCGGCGTCGGCAGCGCAGCCGCTGCCTGGGCGATGGTGGTGCCCTCGGTGGCGGACCAGGACGTGTGGGCGACCTGGACGGGGTCCACCGCCGGCACCCGGTCGGACCTGGTGTTCATCGCGCTGACCATCGCCGGCGGCAGCGGGATCACCTGGGCGGTCGGCGTGGCGATCGGCGCGACGTGGCGGATCGGCCTGGCCCGGGTCCGCACGGCGCGGGCCGAGCACAAGACCGAGGTCACGAGCGCCGAGTTGCGGGCCGAACAGGAGCGCGCGCGGATCGCCCGCGACGTGCACGACTCGCTGGCCCACTCGCTCGCCGTCGTGGTGTCGCAGGCGCAGGGGGCGGCGGCGATCGCGGTGCGGGACGAGCACGCTTCCCGGGCACTGCAGGACATCGCCGAGGTCAGCCGTTCCGCACTCGGCGACGTCCGGGCACTCGTCGAGCGGATCCAGGGCGCCGGACCCGAAGCGCCGCACGGGCTGCCGGACCTGCCCGACCTGGTCGCCGACATGCGTGAGCTCGGCATGGACGCCGTCCTCGAGGAGCACGGCGAGCCCGGTTCCCTCGCTCCGGCCGCGCAGGGCGCCGTGCACCGGATCGTGCAGGAGAGCCTGACCAACGCGCTCAAGCACCAGGGACGCACGGCGACCGTCCGGGTCGTCCTCGACTGGCGGGGCCCCGGGCTCGGCGTGGTCGTCACGTCGACGGGGGCGGTCCCGCTCGTCGTCGCGGACGGTCGCGGTTCCGGCATCGCGGGGATGCAGGAGCGTGCGCGACTGGTCGGCGGGTGGCTGCGGGCCGGGGCCGGCGACGAGGAGCACGAGTTCGTCGTCACCGCGTGGTTGCCCGTGGTGGTCGTCGGCGAGCTGGAGGCGGCCCGGTGACCCCGGTCCGCGTGGCGGTCGCAGACGACCAACGACTCTTCGCGTCGGGCATGCAGATGCTCCTGGACGCACAGCCCGACATGACCTGCGTGGGGACCGCGGGGGACGGTGCCGCGGCCCTGGAGCTGTGCGCGGCCGTGCAGCCCGACGTCCTGCTGCTCGACCTGCGCATGCCGGTGCTGAACGGCATCGAGACGCTCGGCCGGCTGGCTGCGACCGGCGAGGACCGTCCCCGGGTGGTCGCCCTCACCACGATCCGCCGTGACGACGCGGTGCTCGCCGCACTCCGGGGCGGGGCGGCGGCGTTCCTCACGAAGGACGCGCTCCCGGACGTCGTGACCGCCACGATCCGCGACGTGCACGCGGGGCGCCCGGCGCCGACCGAGGCCGAGGCGCTCGACCTCCTGCGCGCCCAGGGCGTGCCCGTCGAGACGCACCGACGTGACGAGGTCCTCGACGCCCTGACCGCCCGCGAGCGGGAGGTCTTCCTGCTCGTCGCGAAGGGGCTCAGCAACCAGGAGATCGCCGCTGCCGTGTTCCTCAGCGAGGCGACCGTGAAGTCCCACGTGCGCGCGGTGCTCACGAAGCTCGGACTCCGGAACCGGATCCAGGTCGTCATCACCGCACACGAACGCGGCCTCGTCCGCGCCTAGGGGGAACCATGCGACTCACCATCCGTGCCGCGAAGACCGGCACCCTCGCCCTCGTGCTCGTCGGACTCGGCGCCGGCGTCGTGCACGCCCTCCCCGAACCGGCGGACCGAGCGATCCCGCCGACCGTCGAGCGGGACGTCGCCACGTGGGCGATGCCGTTGGACGGCTGGGTCCAGCCGGGGTCGGACAAGGCCTCCTACGGCGAGGACCTCGTCATGCAGCCGTGCCTGCGGAAGGCGGGCATCGACTTCCCGCCGCCGTGGGCGACCACGACGGCCTCGCAGCGGCCTCTGATGCGGCGGAGACCCCCGAGCGCGGCAACCCGGCCCCGGCGCTGTCGTCGACCCGTCCGCTCGACGAGGACATCGCACGGACGCGGGGCTACCACGCGCCGTCGACCGCCGGGGCGAACCGGGACGGCCGCCGCGCGTGGGGTGGGGACCCGGAGCGGAACGCTGCCTTCGCCGATGCCTCGCAGTCCGCCGTCACCCACTGTTTCCGCCAGGCCGAACGCGCCGTCGGGACCGCCGACCCGGACGGCAGCGTGCAGAGCGCCTCGATGGCCGCGAAGCGTCTGACGTTCCTCGCCGGGACAGCTGCGCGGGACGACGAGACGGTCGTGGCCGCAGCGGCGCGCTGGCGGACGTGCATGGCGGACGCCGACGTTCCCGACCTGCCCGGAGCGCCGAGCGGGATGCCCTCGCTGTCGATGCGGATGGACTACGGCACGAACCTGGTGTCGACGCCGGTGCAGGACGCCGAGGTCGCGATCGCCGAGCGGGACGTCGCCTGCCAGGACTCGTCGGGCTACCGCGAGGCGCTGTACGACGCCGAGTGGCAGCGGCTCCTGCACGTGACGGCCTCGGACGCCGCGGTCCTGCGCGCGGCGGAGCCCGATCAACGCGAGGTCGACCGGCACCTCGACGACGTCATCCGCGAGCTGGCACCGGCGGCGCCGTCCGACGTTGACTGACCGGTACTCCGCGAGCAGCCCCGGAGCCCGCATCGTTACCCAACGGTTGTCGTTCTTGACGGACTGCGTTGGAGCGGTCTAATCTCGGGCACCATGCTTCGGGCCGGCGATGGTCCGCCGGGTCCGCCCCGACGACAGCACCGGGCGGCCCGGGTACAGGACTCGCATCATCGCCGACGCAGTACCCCGCCCGCAGCCACTGCGCGGGAGAGGCGCTGCGTGGCGCGCGGCGCACCCCGGAGACATGCCGCGATGCCGGGTCGAGCACTCCGGGGCCCCTCCAGGAGAGACGACACATGTCGGAACCCCGCACCGCCCGCACCACCACCCTCACGCCGCCGAACGGCGTCACCGCTCCCGAGTCCGGCACCGCCGCACCACCGCCGGCCGCCGCCCGCGAGGGGCTCCTCGCCCGCCTCGGCATCCCGCACGCCCTGCGCTGGGGCTTCCTCGGCGTCCTCGTCTTCATGACGGGCGACGGCATCGAGTCGAACTTCATCGCACCGCACATCGCCGGCGTCCTCGGCAGCGGCGGCACCGACAGTGCCGCGATGATCATCGGCATCTACGGCGTCGCCGTCCTGGTGGCCTCGTACTTCGCCGGTGTGCTCTCCGACCTCTGGGGGCCCCGCCGGGTGATGACCATCGGCGCCGTCCTCTGGGTGGTGTTCCAGGTCGCGTTCCTCGCGGCGCTGCCCACGGCGTCGGTCGGGCTCATCGCGCTGACGTACTTCCTGCGCGGCCTCGGCTTCCCGCTCTTCGCGTTCTCGTTCCTGTGCTGGATCAACCACACCGTCGCCCGCGAGCGGAACGCCACCGCCGTCGGCTGGTTCTACGTGGTCTTCACCGGCGGGCTGCCGACGCTCGGCTCGCTCATCGCGATCGGCAGCATCCCGGCGTTCGGCGGCGGATCGCTCGGCGAGACGTGGTCGATGGCCCTGTCGCTCGTGTTCGTCGTCGTCGGGTGGGCGATCGTCCGCTTCGGCGTGCACGAGTCCACCGGGCTCGGTCGGATCGCACCGCGCTCGCACTCCGCCGCCCGGGTGATCGCCTCCGGCATCGAGGTCTGCATCAAGCGGCCGAAGGTCCTGCTGGCGGTGCTCATCCGGCTCGTGAACACCGCGCCGGAGTTCGGCATGTTCGTGATCATGCCCGCGATCATCGGCACCGAGCTCGGCTGGGGGCAGTCGAAGTGGCTCACGATGACGGTGATCGTCTACGCCGGCAACATCCTGTTCAACGCGTTCTTCGGCGCCCTCGGTGACCGCATCGGGTGGATCCGCACGGTCAAGTGGTTCGGCATCGGCGCCTCCGCGATCGGGCTGCTCGCCTGGTGGTACGTGCCGCACCTCGTGCCGGCCGGCTCCGAGTGGGGCTTCTGGCTCGCGACCGCCGCCGGCACCGTGTTCGGCATCATGCTCGCCGGGTTCACCCCGATGGGCGCGATCGTCCCCGCCTTCGCCGGCGAGGAGCGTCGCGGCGCGGCCATGGCGATGTACGCCACCGCGGCGGGCGGGGCGACCTTCCTCGGGAACGCCGTCGTCAGCGCGGTGCTGCCGTGGGGCGGCCCCGGCGGCGTCGTCTGGACGTTCGTCGCGCTCTACGCCCTCGCATTCGTGGTGCTCTCCCTCCTCAAGGTGCCGGAGGGCGCCGAGGCGGCCGGTCACTGACGGCACCCCCTGCAGGACGGGAGGCGCGGTGCGGGCCCGCACCGCGCCTCCCGTCCTCCTGTACCGACGTCCAGGACGCGGTGCGACACGCCCGGATCGGTCCTGCTAGACTCGGTGACTGACTTCGGCGAGGGCCGCGTACGCGCGGCCGTGATCGACGCGGTGGGAGACCCGGCCCAGCTTGGGAGCGTTCCTCACGCGTGCACGCGTTCGAGTTGCAACACCACAGACCCCCACGATGCCGGCACCCCGGTGTCGTCCCCGAGACCAGGAGACACCATGGCCGACTACACCAAGCTCGCAGCGGAAGTCCGCACCAAGTTCGGCAAGGGCGCTGCCCGCAAGCTCCGCGCCGCCGACAAGATCCCGGCCGTCGTCTACGGCCACGGCACCGAGCCGAAGCACATCACGCTGCCCGGTCACGAGACCATGCTGCTCGTCCGCACGGCGAACGCGGTCGTCGACCTCGACATCGAGGGTGCGGCCCAGCTCGCCCTCGTCAAGGACGTCCAGCGTGACCCGGTGCGTCAGATCATCGAGCACATCGACCTCGTGGTCCTCCGCCGCGGCGAGAAGGTCACGGTCGACGTGCCCGTCGTCGTCGAGGGCGAGTCCTTCTCCGGCACCATCCACGTGCAGGACCTCAACACGGTCTCGCTGCTCGTGCTCGCCACCTCCATCCCCGAGCACGTCGTGGTCGACGTCGAGGGCCTCGAGGACGGCGCGCAGATCCACGCCTCCGAGCTGCAGCTCCCCGAGGGCGCCGAGCTCGAGACCGACGGCGAGGCGCTGGTCGTCGCGATCGTCACCCCGCGTGGCACCGCCGACGACGACGCCGCCGACGAGGCCGCTGCCGAGGCGGGCGCCGAGGCCGGTGCCGAGGGCGGCTCCGCCCCGGTCGACGGCGAGTAACACCCCTTCGCGGACATCTGGCCGACGCTGATGACAGGCAGGACGCTCGTCGTGGTCGGGCTCGGGAACCCCGGGCCCGGCTACGCGGGCAACCGTCACAACGTCGGCCAGATGGTCCTCGACGAACTCGCCGCCCGCATGGGAGCGACGTTCAAGAAGCACAAGACCCCGAACCAGGTCGCCGAAGGGCGCCTGGTCCCGGGCGGACCCCGCCTGGTGCTGGCGAAGCCGGGGTCGTTCATGAACACCTCGGGTGGCCCGGTCTCGAGCGTGCTCGGGTTCTACAGCGCCACCCCGGCCGACCTCGTCGTCGTGCACGACGAGCTGGACCTGCCGTTCGACACCGTCCGCCTCAAGGGCAGCGGCGGGCACGGCGGGCACAACGGCCTGCGCGACATCATCAAGGCCACGGGGACCAACGAGTTCACTCGCGTGCGGATCGGCATCGGCCGTCCCCCGGGGCGCCAGGACCCGGCCGACTACGTGCTGCGCGACTTCTCGCCGACAGAGAAGAAGACGCTGCCGAACCTGCTGGCCGACGGTGCGGACGCGGTCGAGGCGATCGCCGACCTCGGGCTCCTCGCCGCGCAGCAGCGCGTGCACGCCCCGTCCTGACCGGCGCCGCGCGCCTCCGGGCGTCCGCCGCTCGCCGTCCGCTGTTCGCCGTTCGCGCAGAACGCGGGCGCTGTCGGTCGTGGCCGGTACCATCTCCTGAGTGACGATCTCGGGCATCATCCCTGCGCTCTCGCGCGCCTCCGCGTTCGATCGCGTCCTCCGCGCCGCACCCCGCGACGCCGACTTCTCGGTCGTCGACGGCCTGCGCGTGCCCCTGCTCGGCGCCCTGCTGGCCGAACGCAACGGGCCGCATTGCCTGTTCGTGATCACGGCCACCGGGCGCGAGGCGGAAGCCGTCCGCTCGTCGGTCGGCAGCTACCTGCCCGATGCCGAGGTCCTCGAGTTCCCCGCGTGGGAGACCCTGCCGCACGAACGGCTCAGCCCGAGCGCGCAGACCGTCGGCACGCGCATCGCGACCCTTCGCAAGCTCGCCGCCTGGCAGGACGCCCCCGCGGCCCAGCGCCGCACGACGGTGGTGGTGGCGAGCGTCCGCGCGGCCCTGCAGCCCATCGCCGGCAACCTCACCTCACTCGCCCCGATCGTCCTCGCGACCGACTCCCGCGGCAACGACCTCGGCACGATCGCCGGGCAGCTGGTGGACATGGCCTACGCCCGGGTCGACCTCGTCACCCGGCGCGGGGAGTTCGCCGTGCGCGGTGGCATCCTCGACGTCTTCCCACCGACCGCCGACCACCCCGTCCGCGTCGACTTCTTCGGCGACGAGATCGAGGCGATCAAGGCGTTCTCCGTCGCCGACCAGCGCACGACGGACGACGACCTCGGCCGCGTCGAGCTCACGGCCTCCCGCGAACTGCTGCTGAGCGACGACGTCCGGCAGCGGGCGCGCGAGATGCTCCACGAGTTCCCGAACCTGTCCCAGATGCTCGCGAAGATCGCCGAGGGCATCCCGGTCGAGGGCATGGAGTCCCTCGCCCCGGCCCTCGTGCAGGACCTCGTGCCCGTCACCGACTACCTGCCGGCCGACGCGGTCGTCGCGGTCCTCTCGCCCGAGCGGGTGAGCGGTCGGGCGCACAGCCTCGCCGAGACGAACACCGAGTTCCTGCAGGCCGCGTGGAGCGCCGCGGTCGCCGGTGCCCAGGCGCCGATCGACCTCGACGCCGGCAACTTCCTCACCGTGCAGCAGCTCAAGAACGGGCGGGGGCAGCGCACCTGGTGGACGGTGTCGCCGTTCGACTCCGGGCTCGACGAGGGCGACTCCGACCGGGTGCTCACCGACGCCGAGGCCGCAGCCGAGGCGGGGGAGTACATCCGCGTCCGGGCCGAGGCGGTGCCGAGCTTCGCCGGCAGCGCGGACGGTGCGATCGCCCACGTGAAGCAGCTCACCGACGACGGGTGGGCCGTCGTGGTGACCGCCCAGGGCCAGGGACTGGTCGAACGGGCGGCGCAGGTGCTCGCCGACGCCGGTGTCGCAGCCCGAGCCGAGGCCGTCACCGCGCCTCCCGAGCCGGGTGTCGCCCTGGTGACCACCGCCACCGTCGAGGCGGGCTTCGCCGTGCCGGACCCGCGGATCGTCGTGATCAGCGAGGCCGAGTTCTACGGGCGCAGCGTCCAGCAGGGCGCCCGCACCGTGAAGAAGCTCGCGAGCCGGCGTAAGAACGTCGTCGACCCGCTGCAGCTCAAGCCGGGCGACGTCGTCGTGCACGCCACGCACGGCATCGGCAAGTTCGTCGAGCTCGTCTCGCGCGAGGTCTCGAGCGGTGGGCGCAACGCGGTCAAGACGCAGCGCGAGTACCTCGTGCTCGAGTACGCGCCGTCGAAGCGCGGGTTCCCGGGCGACAAGCTCTTCGTACCCACCGACCAGCTCGACCAGCTTTCGCGGTACGTCGGCGGCGAGTCCCCGACGCTGTCGAAGATGGGCGGCTCCGACTGGGCCTCGGCGAAGAGCAAGGCGCGCAAGGCGGTCCGCGACATCGCCGTCGACCTCGTCAAGCTCTACTCGGCGCGCATGGCGTCGAAGGGGCACGCGTTCGGCCCGGACACCCCGTGGCAGCGCGAGCTCGAAGAGGCGTTCCCGTTCGCCGAGACCGCCGACCAGCTCACCACCATCGACGAGATCAAGCGCGACATGGAGAGCCCGATCCCGATGGACCGGCTGCTGTCCGGCGACGTCGGCTACGGCAAGACCGAGGTCGCGATCCGCGCAGCGTTCAAGGCCGTGCAGGACGGCAAGCAGGTCGCCGTGCTCGTCCCGACGACCCTGCTCGTCCGCCAGCACATGGAGACCTTCCAGGAGCGCTTCGCCGGCTTCCCGGTCCACCTGCGCGCCCTCAGCCGGTTCCAGACCGAGAAGGAGTCGAAGGAGACCATCGCCGGGCTCGCCGACGGCACCGTCGACATCGTCATCGGAACCCACCGGATCCTGTCGCAGGGGATCGCGTTCAAGGACGTCGGGCTCGTGATCATCGACGAGGAACAGCGGTTCGGCGTCGAGCACAAGGACCAGCTGAAGAAGCTCAAGACGAACGTCGACGTGCTCGCGATGTCCGCGACGCCGATCCCGCGGTCGCTCGAGATGGCCGTGACCGGCATCCGCGAGATGTCCACCCTCGCCACCCCGCCCGAGGACCGCCACCCGATCCTCACCTTCGTCGGACCGCAGTCCGACCTGCAGGTCGCCGCCGCGATCCGCCGCGAGCTCCTGCGCGAGGGGCAGGTGTTCTACGTGCACAACCGGGTGAAGGACATCCAGTCCGTCGCCGCGCACCTCGCCGAGATCGTGCCGGACGCCCGGATCGCCGTCGCGCACGGGCAGATGTCCGAGTCGACGCTCGAGCAGGTGATGGTCGACTTCTGGGAGCGCCGCTTCGACGTCCTCGTCTCGACCACCATCATCGAGACCGGCCTCGACATCGCGAACGCGAACACCCTCATCATTGACAAGGCCGACAAGTACGGACTGTCGCAGCTGCACCAGCTCCGCGGTCGCGTGGGCCGTGGCCGCGAGCGCGGCTACGCGTACTTCCTCTACGACGCCGACAAGCCCCTGTCCGAGACCGCACAGGACCGCCTCGAGACGATCGCGGCGAACAACGAGCTCGGTGCGGGCATGCAGGTCGCCATGAAGGACCTCGAGCTCCGCGGCGCGGGCAACCTGCTCGGTGGCGAGCAGTCCGGGCACATCGCGGGCGTCGGGTTCGACCTGTACCTGCGCATGATCGGCGAGGCCGTCTCGCAGTTCCGCGGGGACGTCGCCGAGGGCCAGACCGAACTCCGCCTCGAGATCCCCGTCGACGCACACATCCCGGACGACTACGTCGAGTCCGAGCGGCTCCGGCTCGAGGCGTACCAGAAGCTCTCCGCCGCCTCGGCTCCCGCGGCGCAGGCCGAGGGCATCGACATGGTCCTCGACGAGCTGACCGACCGGTACGGGCAGCCGCCGCAGGCCGTGCTCACCTTGGTCGAGGTCTCGCGCCTCCGCCGGATGGCGCAGCAGGTCGGGCTGTCCGACGTCGTCGTCATGGGCTCCAACCTGCGGGTCGCGGGCAAGGAGCTCGCGGACTCGGCGCAGGTGCGGCTCAAGCGGATGTTCCCGGGCGCCCGGTGGTTCCCGCAGCAGGACGCGGCGAGCATCCCGCTGCCGAAGCCGCACGGCGAGACCCTGCCGGACGACGCGCTCATCCAGTGGGTCGAGAGCATCCTGACCGCCGTGTACGGGGCGTCGAAGGCGCCGGCGGAGTCGACGCCGGCCGCGTAGCGCGCCCTGGTGGCGCGTCCGCTCGGACGGGAGGCGCGGTGCCGGCGGGCACCGCGCCTCCCGTCCGGCGGCGGTCGCGTCGCGCGCTCGCTTGCGTGCGTGCGGGCGTGCGGTGTGGACTCAATGCGACATCGTCGATGTCGTACGACAGCAACAACGTCGCCTGAGCGCGCGTGCAACGGTGCGCGCGTGCAACGAACGACATCGTGGTCGTCGTACGACGGCGACAATGTCGTTCCGAGACGGCGCCCCGCGGGCCCGCGGCGCCCCGCTACTCGGTCGCCTCGGCCTCGGAGAGTTCCCTCCGCGCCCGGTACCGCCGCGCGCGCAGGCTGACCACCACGGCGGACGCCACGATCGCGATGCCCGAGCCGACCAGCACGGCGAGCACGCCCTCGTCGAGGATCTCCTCGTTCCGGGCGAACGCGAGCTCGTTCATGAGCAGTGAGACCGTGAACCCGATCCCGCCGAGCACCCCCACCGTGACGATCGACCAGAACGACAGGGTCGAGCGGCCCGGCGCGCGGAAGATCCGGGTCGCGACGGCACCGAACAGCGTGATGCCGATGACCTTGCCGACCGGCAGCGCGAGGGCGACGGCCCAGAACGTGGGGGAGAGCTGGCCGATGCCGACGGCCGGCACCACCACCGCGGCCGAGGCGAAGGCGAACACCGGCAGGACGATCGCGTTCGACCACGGCTCGACGTTCTCGTGCAGGGTGTGGCCGGGGCGGCGGGGCAGGACGAGTCCGAGCGCCACGCCCGCGATCGTCGCGTGCACACCGGAGTGGTAGACGAGCCACCACGTCACGATGCCGAGCACGACCATCCCCGTGATGACCCAGACCTGACCGGGACGCCCGGGGCGCAGGGCCTTGCCGAGCAGCCAGAAGAGTGCGAGCACGACGACGGCCCCGGCGAGGGCGAGGAAGTTCGTGTCGTGGGCGAACACCACCGCGATGATGATGATCGCGATGAGGTCGTCGAGCACCGCCAGCGCCAGCAGGAACACCCGGAGCGTCGAGGGCAGGCCGCGTCCGAACATCGCGAGGACGCCGAGCGCGAAGGCGATGTCCGTCGCGGTCGGGATCGGCCAGCCGTGGCCGTACGGGGTCCCGGCGGTGACCGCGAGGTAGACGCCCGCAGGGACGAGGACGCCGCCGACGGCCGCGATGGCGGGGATGACCGCCGTCTTCGGGTTGGACAGTTCGCCGGCGACCAGCTCGTGCTTGAGCTCGATCGCGACGAGCAGGAAGAACACCGCGAGCAGGCCGTCGCTGATCCAGTGCGACACGGACAGGTCGAGTCCGACGGCTCCCCACGGGGCGTGCACGTGCAGGAGGTGCTCGAGCCCGGGGCCGAGCGGCGAGTTCGCCACGACGAGGCCGAGGACGGCCGCGGTGAGCAACGCGATGGCGCTGAACCTGGGGGAGCGGAAGAGTGCGGGCATGGAGCTCCGTCGGAGAGGGGTCGGGTGATGGTCCGTCGACCAGACTTCCCGACACGCCACGTACAGCATACCGGGTGGGCCCCGGCGGCGTCCACGGTGCGGTGCGTGGCACGATGACCGCATGACCGCCGTCTCGGACCTCGTCGCCGTCGTCGACCGCCTGCTCGACCCGGACGGAGGCTGCGTCTGGAACCGCGCGCAGACCCATGCGTCGCTGGCGCGCTACGCGGTCGAGGAGTCGTACGAGCTCGTCGACGCGATCGACTCCGGCGACGAGGTCGAACTCCGCGAGGAGCTCGGCGACGTGCTCTACCAGGTGGTGCTGCACGCCGGGCTCGCCGAGTCGTTCGACCTCGAGGACGTGGCCGCCGGGGCCCGCGACAAGATGGTGCGCCGACACCCGCACGTGTTCGGCGACGAGCGGGCGGACACCGTCGAGGACGTCGTGCGGGTCTGGCGCGCGGCCAAGGCGGCCGAGAAGTCGTCGCGGCGGAGCGTGTTCGACGGGGTCCCGCGGGCGATGCCCCCGATGGAACGGGCGGTCAAGCTGCTGGAACGCCTGGAGGAACGGGGAGACGCCGACACGGTCGTCGCGTCCGTCGTCGCGTCCGCTGGGACGGGCGCGAGCGGGAGCGCGGGGACGGAGGCGGGCGCGGGTGCGGAAGCGGGCGCGGGCACGGAAGTGGGCGTGGACGCAGACTCCGGTGCGGGCGTCGACCTGGTGGACCCGCGGTGGGGGACCGACGTGCTGACGATGATCGCCGACGCTCGGGAGGCCGGGATCGACCCGATCGCGAGTCTGCGGGCAGCGGTCGTGGAGTTGGAGTCGGTGGGACGCGTCGGGGAGTGAGCGGGTGCCCTCCCAACCCGAAAAGGAGGGCACCCGCCAGCGGGCGGACGGCACCGCCAGGGAAGAGGTGCCGAGGGACCAGCCCGCTCGAACCGCGGGGCACACTGCAGCACGTTGCCCTCGCGAACGATCCGACAGGTGGATCAGGCACCTGCCGAACCGAGGTTCTGGATGAAGAATATCAGCAGGTCGGCGGGTGTGCAAGCCGGCGGGGTCGATCTGCCAGAATCGACGCATGGCTCCGACCGTGACGGCTCCCCGTGGCATGCGTGACTTCCTCCCGGCAGACAAGGCCCGGCGCGAGCACGTCCTCGGGGTCATCCGGGGTGTCTACGCGCACCACGGCTTCGACGAGATCGAGACGCCGGTGGTCGAGGACGCTGCACGGCTGCACTCGGGCCTCGGCGGCGACAACGAGAAGCTCGCGTTCGCCGTCATGAAGCGCGGGCTCTCCACCGAGGACCTCCAGGCCGCCGGATCACCGCTCGACCTCGCCGACCTCGGCCTGCGGTTCGACCTCACCGTGCCCCTCGCCCGCTTCTACGCGACGCACCGCGCCGAGCTGCCGTCCGTGTTCCGGTCGGTGCAGATCGCTCCGGTCTGGCGTGCGGAGCGGCCGCAGAAGGGGCGCTACCGGCAGTTCGTGCAGTGCGACATCGACATCCTCGGCGAGCCGGGGCAGCTCGCCGAGATCGAGCTCATCCGGGCGACGACGGCGGCCCTCGACGCGCTCGGCGTCGAGGGCACCACGATCCGGATCAACGACCGACGGATCCTCCTGGCGCTCCTCGGCTCGTGGGGAGTCACCGACCCGGCCGTCGCCGACCGCGCGCTCATCACGATCGACAAGCTCGACAAGATCGGGCCGGACGGTGTGGCGGCGGAACTCCGCGAGTCGGTCGGCGTCGACCTGCCCGGGCTCGAGGACACCATCCGCACGCTCGAGACCGCCGACTGGGACGCGGTCGACGGCGCACCGTGGCTGGACGCCGAGGCGTTCGGTGACCTGCAGCAGCTCCGTTCCGCGCTCCCCGGCGTCGACCTGCGCTTCGACCCGACGCTCGTGCGTGGCATGGGCTACTACACCGGCACGATCTTCGAGGTCGCGCACCCCGACTTCGGCTACAGCCTCGGCGGCGGCGGTCGCTACGACGGCATGATCGGCCGGTTCCTCGGGCAGGACGTCCCGGCGGTCGGGTTCTCGCTCGGCTTCGAGCGGCTCGTCGACCTCGTGACCCTCCCCGAGTCGGCCGAGTCCGACGCGGTCGTGCTGGTGTACGACAAGGACGTCGACCCGGTGCGGCTCGCGGCGCTCAAGGCCGAGGCGCTCGCGGGGCACCGTCGTGTCCGGCTCGAACGACGCACGAAGAACATGAAGAACCTGCTCGCCGGTCTCGTCGCGCAGGGGTTCGACGCCTTCGCCACCGTGGGGGTGGACACGCACACGCTCGAGGGTGTGGAGTTCCGTCCCCTGGCGTGAGTTCTCCACCGTCGCCCGTCATGCACGCCTCGTGTTCACCTGCGCCTCGCTAGGATCGACTCCGCAATCACCACAACCGAACGTGTAGGGAGTACCCCGTGGCCCAGATCGATGCCGTAGGCGCACGCGAAGTCCTCGATTCCCGAGGCAACCCGACGGTCGAGGTCGAGGTCCTCCTCGACGACGGCGTCGTCTCGCGCGCGCTCGTCCCGTCCGGTGCCTCCACCGGCGCGTTCGAGGCGTACGAGCTCCGCGACGGAGACGCTTCCCGCTACGGCGGCAAGGGCGTCCTCAAGGCGGTCGACGCAGTCCTCGACGAGATCGGTCCGGCGCTCGAGGGCTTCGACGCCACCGACCAGCGCCTCGTCGACGCCGCGCTCATCGAGCTCGACGGCACCGAGAACAAGTCGCGCCTCGGTGCGAACGCGATCCTCGGCGCCTCGCTCGCGGTGGCACGTGCCGCTGCCGACTCGGCCGACCTGCCGCTGTTCCGCTACCTCGGCGGCCCGAACGCGCACACGCTGCCGGTCCCGCTCATGAACGTCGTCAACGGTGGCGCCCACGCCGACACCAACGTCGACATCCAGGAGTTCTTCCTCGTGCCCTACGGCGCCGAGTCGTTCTCCGAAGCGCTCCGCTGGGGCGTCGAGACCTACCACGCGCTCAAGGGCGAACTGAAGAAGCAGGGCCTCGCGACCGGCCTCGGCGACGAGGGCGGCTTCGCGCCGGAGCTCGCGTCCAACCGCGCGGCGCTCGACTTCCTGCTCGCCGCGATCGAGAAGGCCGGCTTCACCCCGGGCAAGGACATCGCGCTCGGCCTCGACGTCGCCTCGACCGAGTTCTTCCACGACGGCAAGTACGCGTTCGAGGGCAAGCAGCTCTCGGGCGAGGAGTTCACCGCGTACTTCGCCGACCTCGTCCGCGACTACCCGCTCGCGACGATCGAGGACCCGCTGGCCGAGGACGACTGGGCCGGCTGGAGCCACCTGACCGCCGAGCTCGGCGACAAGGTGCAGATCGTCGGCGACGACCTGTTCGTCACGAACCCGAAGCGGCTGCAGCGGGGCATCGACGAGAAGGCCGCCAACTCGATCCTCGTCAAGGTGAACCAGATCGGCACCCTGACCGAGACGCTCGACGCCGTGTCCCTCGCGCACCGTCACGGGCTCACCTCGATCCTCTCGCACCGTTCGGGCGAGACCGAGGACACGACGATCGCGGACATCGCGGTCGCGGTCGACGGCGGCCAGATCAAGACCGGCGCCCCGGCTCGTTCGGACCGCGTCGCGAAGTACAACCAGCTGCTCCGCATCGAGGAAGAGCTCGGCGACGCGGCGGTCTACGCCGGCCGCTCGGCGTTCCCGCGTTCGGCCGCGCTGTAACCAGCGTTCCGACGAGACGCCGTCCTCCCCTCGGGGAGGGCGGCGTCTCGTCGTCCGGGCGCCGAGGTCGCACGACGTGCCGGGCGCTGACCGCCGAGGTCGTACGACCTGCCGCCTCTGCCGGACGTGGGCGGCCGATCGTGCGACCTCGGCCGGACGCGGGCGGCCGATCGTGCGACGTCGACGGCTCGCCCGGGGCGAGTACGCGGTGGACGCGACCGGGCGCCGGGCGTGCGCGGCGGGGCCGAGCCGCGCCTCCTGGCCCGCGGGCTGGGAGGGCACCGAACGGCCGCGTGCCGACCGCGCCCCACGCCGCCGGCGGGTTATCGTCGGAGCGTGCCCAGCCAGAAGCCCCGTGTCCGCCGCGTGCCCGTGGCGCTGCCCGAGGGCGGCGCGTCCGAGCAGCCGTGGTACCGCTCGATCCGGTTCTCCGGGTTCAGCCTGCTCATGCTCGCGATCATCGTGCTCTTCGTCGTCGTGCTCGCGCCGTCGCTGCGGACACTGATCCAGCAGCAGGAGCAGATCGCCCAGCAGCAGCGCGAGGTCGCGAGCCAGAAGGCCGACGTCACCCAGAAGAAGAAGGACGTCGCGCGCTGGGACGACCCCGCCTACATCGAGGCGCAGGCCAGGGACCGGCTCCTCTACGTGTACCCGGGCGAGGAAAGTTACCTCGTGATGGGCAACCAGGACCAGAAGGACGACGGGCGCCCGACGACCGACTCCGGGACCCCCGTGAGCTCCACCGTGCAGACGCCCAAGGTCGATTGGCTGCAGGCGATGCTGTCGTCGGTGCTGACCTCCGGGCTCACCGACGAGACCACGCAGCAGCTCGTCGCACCGGACGTCTCCGGCACCGGCGACACGAAGTAGGACGACGCGCGGGACTCCGGTAGGCTCACGTTCCCGTGACGACCCCTCCCTTCGACCCGCCCTCCGACCGCGACGTCCAGGTCGTGTCGGCGCAGCTCGGCCGACCGGCTCGTGACGTCATCGGGATCGCGGCACGCTGCGTCTGTGGGAACCCCACGGTCGTCTCCACGAAGCCCCGTCTGTCGAACGGCACCCCGTTCCCGACGTTCTACTACCTGTGCCACCCCGCGGCCACCGCTGCGGTCAGCACCCTCGAGGCGAACCAGGTGATGCCGGAGCTGGCAGCCCTGCTCGAGGACGACACCACCGCGGCCGCGTACCTCGCGGCGCACGAGTCCTACCTGGCCGATCGCGAGTCGATCGAGCACGTCGACGAGATCGACGGCATCAGCGCCGGTGGCATGCCCACCCGCGTGAAGTGCCTGCACGCCCTCGTCGGCCACGCCCTCGCCGCCGGACCCGGCGTCAACCCCATCGGCGACCTCGCGCTCGAGCGCGCGGACTGGTCGCCCTCCCGGTGCGAGTGCCGGGCGTATGATGGCGGTGCAGACGCTGGAGTCGGGGCGGGTGGCGGCGAAGTCTGACTCGACTCCCCGAACCCCCATCCAAGGAGATCATCCCCCGTGCCCAAGATCCTCGTCGTCGGCGGCGGTTACGCCGGTTTCTACACCGCCTGGAAGCTCGAGAAGCACCTTCGTCAGGGCGAAGCCGAGGTCGTGATGGTGGACCCGCTGCCGTACATGACCTACCAGCCGTTCCTGCCCGAGGTCGCCGCCGGCTCGATCGAGCCGCGCCACGCGGTCGTCTCGCACCGTCGTCACCTCAAGAAGACGCGCGTCGTCACCGCGAAGGTCACGAACGTCGACCACGCGAACAAGACGGCGACGATCACCCCGGCCGAGGGCGATGCCTGGGAAGAGTCGTACGACCAGATCGTCATGACCGCCGGCGCGGTCTCGCGCACCTTCCCGATCCCGGGCGTCGCCGACGAGGCGATCGGTCTCAAGACCATCGAAGAGGCCGCGGCGATCCGCGACAAGATCCTCACGAACTTCCACAAGGCCGCGACCCTGCCGGCCGGCCCGGAGCGCGACCGTCTGCTGACCGTCGTGGTCGTCGGTGGTGGCTTCGCCGGCATCGAGGTGTTCGCCGAGCTCCGGTCGTTCGCCTCGGACCTGCTCAAGAGCTACCCCGAGCTGTCCTTCGACGACACCCACTTCCACCTCGTCGAGGCGATGGGCCGCATCATGCCCGAGGTCTCGCTCGAGACGTCGCACTGGGTGCTCGAGAACCTCGCGCAGCGCGGTGCAACGGTGCACCTCGAGACCCAGCTGGCCTCGGCGGTCGGCGGTGTCTGCGAGCTCAAGACGAACGACGGTGCGATCGAGAAGATCGAGTCCGACCTCATCATCTGGACCGCCGGCGTCATGGCGAACCCGATGGTCAGGGGCACCGACCTCCCGCTCGAGCAGCGTGGCCGCATCCGCGTGCAGCCCGACCTGCGCGTGGTCGACGACAACGGCGTGATCGCCGACGCGTGGGCCTGTGGTGACGTCGCGGCCGTGCCGGACCTCACCGGTGGTGGCGTGGGCGGCTTCTGCGTGCCGAACGCCCAGCACGCCGTCCGCCAGGCGAAGCAGCTCGCGAAGAACCTCGTCGCGACGATGCGTGGCGAGGCGACGACCGACTACAAGCACGAGAACCTCGGCGCCGTCGCAGGCCTCGGTCTCGGCATCGGCGTGTTCCAGTCCGGCAAGTTCGCGATGAAGGGCTTCCTCGCCTGGGGCGCCCACCGCGGCTACCACGGTCTGGCGATGCCGTCGTGGGAGCGCAAGTGGCGCGTCATCGGCGACTGGGTGGGCGGCTTCTTCCTCGGCCGCGACATCGCGTCGCTCGACGACCGTGAGACCCCGCGCGCGGCGTTCGAGGCGTTCGCGTCGCGCCCGAAGCCCGCGGCCGAGTCCCCGGCGGCTCCGATCGAGGCGTCGAAGCCGACCACCGCTCCGGAAGAGGGCAAGCCCGCCGGTGCGGCCGGCCCCGCGTACGGTGAGCCGGCGAAGGACGTCTCGAACGACGCCGAGCCGGTGAAGGCCGAGGCGGACGCCAAGTAGCGACACGCACGACGACCGAGGCGGTCACCCTGACGGGTGGCCGCCTCGTCTTCGTCGGTAGGCTGTTGCGGCCCGCCCCCGTGGCCCAATCGGTAGAGGCACGCGACTTAAAATCGCCGAGTTGTGGGTTCGAGTCCCACCGGGGGTACGGATTGATGGGCAAGAGATACACTCGGATGCTCGCCAGTCACCGTTTATCCACCGCTTTGCCGCTTAGTCGTGCCCGAGACGAGGCATCGCCGTCTCTCCTACGACGTCGGCCGAGCGACTGTGGGGACTGCTTCCAGGGGTCGCGCAAGTCCTCCATTCGCTGGAAGTACTCCCGAACCTCGGACGGCCAGAACCGGTAGGCGCGCCCGACTCTGAACTTCGGAAAGAAGGGGTCGGTCGCGAGCTCGTAGGCCTTCGACTGGGAGATGTTGAGCCAGTCCATCAGCTGCTGAACCGTCAGCGCGTTCTCTTCCATCGACAAACCGTAGGCCGGCTTCGTTGACTCTGGGCGCATGTCGCAGTGTTCGCGAGTGTCTTCGACATCTGGGTTCGGCAACGACCGGACTCGAGATCGTCGTCAGCTAGGTGGCAGAGTGTTGACTCCCTGCATTGTCGCCTCAAGCTGAGCGCGCAGCCGCGCAACGATGCGCTTCTGAGACGGCTCGAGGGCGTCGAGTGCTTCCGTTGCGACGGCGGCGGCGGCTCCGAGTCGGCTCAGCAGATCCCGCCGCTCGAGTAGCTCGTCCGCTCGCTCAAATCCGATCCATTCTCGGAGCTTGTCCAGGTAGGGCTGCTGCCGCTTTTCAAAGCGCTCGCGCGCGTTCTCGGGGGACAGTACGTGGTCGTTTCCCTCATTGTCAGTGAGCGTCACCCCGTGCAACGCGTTGTGGTTCGCGTCGCGTTCCTCTTGCTCGATACGGCTGAGTAGGGCATGCGGGTGACTGGCCGCAACGATGCGGCCGATACGCTCCGTCGTTGGCCAGGGCACCACGAGGTGCTGATCATGCAGGAAAGCTGGGGCAGTGCGCAGTTCGTCCTGGGTCAGTCCAGTCAGCTCAGCTAGGGCGGGTACGTCGTATACGACTGCGGTGCCAGCACTGTCGGCGTTGAACTCTGCCACCTCGAGCGGAACAAGGCTGATGAAGACATGTTCTGCAGTGCGACGATCCAGGCGCGAAGGTGACCACGCTGAGGCCGCGCGAATCTTTCGATCGAGCTCGATGTAGTCGTGCCGATCTTCCCACCGAACCTCGAGCCGGGCCGGCGACACCCATCTGCGTTCGCCTTGCCATTCGTCTGCAGCTAGCTCAATCCGGACACGCTGGGGCTTCTTATCCCCAACCGCAAGTATCACTGACTCGTGAAATCGAGCAGCGGACTTCGCAGTGCGGTACGCCCAGTGTTCTCCCGTTTCCATGGCACGAGGCTACTGCCCGGTGCCTTCAGTCCGAAGGTAACTCGAACCGCGCCTCTTCAAGGAGGCGCACACGCTTGGTTGAATCGATCAGCCATCGATCGCGGAAGATGTCGGTGAAGCAAATCTCGTACGGTAATTGCGTCTCGTTCGAAGCAAGTTCGTCCAAGCCGTAATCCTCAACGGCTCGAGCGGGGTTCAGAGAGACGCGCCTCGAGGCTTGCACCGTTCGCGCCGACCAGGTCAACCTCTCGCCACTGGGGAGGGTCATCCTCAACTCGACGTCGTGCAGGACATTATCCGAGTCGTTGGTTAGGCGCGCGGTGAACATCGTGTCGCTCGTTCCTGAGAACCACCAGGTATCCGCCCAAACAGAGAGCGCCTGCCGGGACGCTCTGGTGCGAACGTCATCGACCTGGATCTGTCGTTCGCGCAGATCCTCTCGCTTCGCAAGGCGGTTACTTTCCTTGATCGCGTGATCTGCATCTCGCTTCGCCGTACGGGCCTGCCAGAGAGACACTGCGACTGCCGCAAGTGTGGCGACCCCGATGAGTGAGTTGACGGCAAAGTTCCACCAATCAGATGCAGTATCAGGAGAAAACGGGCTGCCGGCTAGTAGGTGCATGTGGCATTCCTACCGCCCGGATGGCCGATCGCGCCACCAAGCGCTGCGGTCCCGCGTCGACCCCGCGGCTTGTGTCGGTGGTTCCCCGCATCATCGCATCATGTCCGAGCACAAGTGGGTTCCCGCGGAGCACCCCGACGTCACCTTGCACAAACCTGTTGGGGTTGACGTCAAGGACGCTGGCGCGCTCGTCAGTATCGATCCGCCCCGGCCGGTGTATGCAGACATCGACTATGAGACGATCCCGGAGACACTGCACCTGCCTTGCTTCGCGATCGCAACGTCGGAGGTGGCGGTGCTCGTCGAAACGTCCTGGCAGGGACGGCGACAGGAAGTGCTGGTTGGCCGCACTCGCGTCTTCCACCGCACCATACGTCAGCGCCCACGCTGATGGCGAAGCGTCGACGGGACCGGTGGGCGCTCGGGCAAGCTCTCTCCCTCCCCGAAGCTGCCCGAGGTGGGCCGGACTACGACGTCATCCCACCAGACCCAGTCCTCGCGTGGGTGCAGTTTCCTGACCGCATCCTCGAGGTCGAAGCTTGCGTGATCGCGTACACGGATCGCGCCGCACTGGTTGAGTGGGGCTTCGGTCAGGTCAGTGACTGCGCTTGGGTGTGGCGAGACGCCGTACGTGCCGCTCGCGACGCCGAAGACGTAAGCTTGTGCCGTTGACGCGCTCGTAGAGATTCTTGCTACGACGACGTCGCGAACGTCTCGTCAGACGCGTTCGCTACCAACGAGTACTGAAGTACGCACGTACTCACACTTTCCAGCTTTCTGTACTACGGTTTGATACATGTCCACAACCGCGACGCTCACTCGTCCCAACGCTGCCGCACACACCGCGGTTGGTAACGACGGTCTGACCGTGGACGAGCGTATCGATCTCGCTGCTGCTCACCGTGCTGGCGCTGGCTCGCCCGTCCTGACGTCGGTCGAACGTGAAGCGATCCGTCGTTGGCGCGAGACGCGTGGGGAGCGCTAAGCAACTCGACTGGCAGACTGCTCACGGCGGTCACAGGTTCCTGCTGCAGCAGTTCGTCTGCGCGGATCCGGAGCGCCAGAACTACGATCGCTACCGCCGCAACCATCACCCGTTCCCGTGGGAGTACGAGGTGCAGTCACACTTCCGTGGTCTGCGTCCGCCTCCGCCGAGTGGGGAAGCGGTGCGCCTTGGAGTTCAAGACGGCCGGCTGATGGCCGCGACCCACTTCGGCTTTGACTCTGACGGCACAGATTTCGTGATACGGGCGCTCGGCGTGCATGTCGATGGTCGAGGGCGGCATCTTGGTCGGGAGGCGCTAGACGATGTTCTCGAGTCGCTGACCTCCACGAAACGGGACGAAGGGCTCGGCTGCGAGGCGTTCGCACGCATCTGGGAACGGAACGAGCCGAGCAAAGCCCTCTTCGCCGAAGCGGGGTTCGAATGCCTCGGGTCCACTGGTAAACCTGGCCTGGAGCTTTGGGGTCATGCCCTCCCGGTGCGAGAACCGTCTTTGGAGAGCTGCTCGTAGCCGACGCGCAGCATGCTCGCTACTGCACAGGCATCGAAGGCAGTGTCATTGCCACGTACTCGTCGCCTTCGATTGCCCGCGGGAGCAGACTCGAACCGAGGACGCGAAGTCCTGGGACGTTTTCGTTCAGGCGGAGCAACTGCATGATCGCCGTGGTGCTGTCAGCGGCGTGAAGGTCATCGTTCCAAGCGAGGGCCGCTGACAGCAGTGCTTCACGATCCGTCACTGCGATGTCTGCTTCGACGACGATTCGGAGGCGGGTCGGGTTTTCGGGTACGTAAGCCATAGCCGTCATCATTGCGTAGCCCGCCGACAACCGACAAAAACGCCCCCACCCGCGAAGGATGGGGGCGTTCGTGCGCACCTGGGTGATTTCCCGCCCCGATGTCTAGTCGAGGGACCAGGCACGGTCGCGATTCTAGTGGGGCTTCTGGGGTCTGCGCGGTTGTGTCGCTTCGAGGGCGAACGGAATGATGTCTGCCAGAATGACTGCGTCGTTACCTTCCGGGTACGGCATCTCGTGGTCGACGCCCCAGGCGTTCATGATGCGGCCAAGCCACCGGGCGAGCGCGCCCTGCCGTTGGCGATCTTCACGCTTGAACGCGTCGAACGCTTTCTGCACGTCATCCGCACGCGTCTCTGCTGCTGCAGCACGCTTCTCAGCAGCTTCCACCCGGGTGATCAGCTGTTCGTTGGAACGAAGTACCCGGTCGGCCCATCCGTCCGGGTCCGCGGCGATCTGCGCTTTGCCGTCTGCGATGCGTTCTTCCTCGTCCGGCAGTGAGGCAACTCGCGCTGAACGCACCTTCGCCCGGATGCCGAGGTAGGTCATGAGCGCTGCGAACATGATGCCGACCGTGCTGACAATCGAGATGGCTACCTGATCGCTCATGCATGCCGCCCCTTCGTTCTCTGGGGTGGTGGACGCAGACGCTCCTCTCGGACCATCTCCCCGATGATGTCGAAGATCCGCCACAGCGATGCGTACATGCGAATCACGACCAGGCTGAGGGTTAGGGCGCTGGTGACGTTTCCCTTGAAGATGTAAGCCACCGTGAGCACTGCGTAGACGGCCAAGCCGAGCTCGACCATGATGCGTCCGACCAGCTCGAGCTTGTCGTTCATGGCGGCGAGGCTGAGCACTGCGACAATCGCGCCGACGAGGATCATGCTGGCCCATGCGTAGAGGAATACGGGGACGGTGAAGTCCCCGACGATCTTCGAGCCGAGCAGTAACGACCACAGTCCGAACCCGGCAACACCGACGTCGATCCCTGGCAGCAGGTACCGAAATACGCTGCGGAACCGGGGAGGCACGAGCGGCATTGCGTCTTTAGACCAGATGGTCTTCATGGTGCCTCCGACTGTTAGTCGCCCTGTTCGGTGCGAATGTCGGTGGTCGACGGCTCGAACTGCGCCGGCTGCAGGTCGGAGCTCTTCGCCGCCGCCGTCTCCTTAGCCACGCTCTTCGGCACGGAACCAAGTCCGACGTGCGTCAGCCATGTGTTGACGGTCGGGATGGCGATGATCTTCGTCAGTGCTGCGTTGATCGCGACAGCCTGAACGGACACGGCGGTCAGCCACTGCACGTCCCACTGGCCCTGCACGATCTGCACGACCTGCGGGATGACAGGCAGCAGGGTCAGCGCCGTGGTGAGTGCGGTGCGCAGGACTCGCTGCCACGAATACCAGATCGGCTGCACATCGACGGTGCTTGCTTCGTGGTCAGCCATCAGCTGTTCCCCTTCGTGTCGGTGAAGATGCCGGCGCGGACGCCGAGGTTGAACAGGCCGAGCGGTCCGACCTTCCGGAAGTACCGCTCGTTGAGCTGGTCGCGCCGCGCGTTGGAGATGCGGCCGTTGCCCTTGAGGATGACGGTCAGGTCGGTGACATCGGCCTTGGTGGGGACGGGCTCGGCGACGCCGGTGAGCATGTTCTCGAGGCTGTACGCCTTGGTCGTGGGGTCCTGCAGCAGTCGAATCATGTCCTCTGTCTCCGCGATCGTTGTGAGTGTGTTGGTGGTGCTGATTGGGGCGGTGCCGGCGACTCGGTCGGCGGCGTCCGGGTAGGGGGCGAGCTGTTCGGCACGGGTCGCCATCTCGTGGTGCCAGGGCTCGCCGAAGTTGACGCCGGTCCACGTGCCGCCACGCGCCTCGACGAGGGCGTGTAGCTTCGCGAACTCGGCGGCGGTGAGTGCCCGGCTCGTGCCGTCCGGCATGGTGATGCCGAAGTCGATCGCGTTGCCGTGCAGCACCTCGTCATGACGAGACGTGAACGGTGGCGCGACGACGATCGCGAGGACGAACCGGACCGCCCACAGGTAGGACTGCCGCGCCCGCGAGCGCATGCCCTCGTTGACGGATAGCGCCCCAACCGCGCCGCGTTCCTTCTGCCACGCGTTGAAGTCCGCGATGACAGATAGCACCTGCAGTGCGATGCGTGGGGTGGCGACGAACTGCTCGACTCCGCGAAGATCCCCATATGAGGATTTCCCGACGCTATATTTGCCGGCCATTCGGCCTCCTAACGAAAGATAGCCGCCCCGATGGGACGGCCGAATCAACAGGTCAAAATCAGACGTGAATGGCTTCCACTGTCAGTGTGTTGTTTGCTAGCAATGCAATGCCAATCGACCGCACTGACACCTTGCAGCCTTTCGTTGTTTTCGATCCTGGTACCAGTGCGCACAATGCACCGAGAACCGCGCCCGACGACGTGACGCTCGCAGTGACGGCGTAGTTCGTGTCAGCGAACTCTTTCGGCCACGTAACGTCATAGGTTTTCTCCGCGTTGATGCCGAGCGCGGTCATCGACGAGTTGGTGAACGTTTGCACCATCCGCTTGTTGAACTCAGCAAGCGTTGCACTGCGGGACTGCCCATAGGCAGACCAGAGGCCGACGATAAGCATGTCCGACCGAACACCCTGAATGGTCCCGTCGAGGTTGTAGAGGACGAATTCCGTCAGTCCCGCAGCATCAAGCGCATCGGCAATTGGCCCCATCCCGGTCGCTTGAGGGTTGTCCTTGTAAGCCCACGTTTTGAGCTCGACGGCAAGAAACTTCGCCATATCGACCTGATAGGGGCCTGTGACATTCTTCTTCGCAAGGGTCGACGCCGAAACACCAAGGTTCCCAGCAGCATCCACGTATACCTGCACGGGAGAATTCGTGAGCGTCTTCGTGCGAGTACCTGTCGACGTCACACCTGCAGAGAATGTCCCCTGCGGCGCTGTGACGCCGGCCGACGCGTTCACGTTGGTGCCGCTGACAGTGCCGAAGGCAGAAACGTTTGCGCCCGTTACGTTGCCACCAGCGTTCATGTCGCCGCTGGTGTTCACCGACTTGACTCGAAGATTGCCGTTCTGGATTTGTAGGCCAGTCGGCTTCTCGAGGTTTCGGAGACGACGAAGGATATGGCGGAACATGGCACGCAGTCCGGTTGGATCTAGCCGCGTGATGTCTGGTGTCGGATCACCCATTGAGCGAGTACACCTCCCCAGTTGTTACCTTGATCCACTTGCCATCGTGGTCGCCGGACAGATTGGTGATTCGTCGCCTGTACCCGTCTGGCGGGCTGTCGGGAATGTAGTAATCACCGCGCATCTTGATCGCGCAGTAGTCACCCTTGCTGTACTCGCCAACAAGGGGCGACTGATCTGCCTGCACTTCAAACGACCAGAACTCGGTGGGCTTTGACCCGACTCGGGCGAGCTCTCGCACGTATGCGTCCAGCTCCGACTGCTCGTCCGTGGACCGTGACGCTTCAACTACCTCGAGCAGTGGGTACCCCTGATTGAGCAAACTGCTGTTGGTGTACGTCGAGAACATGGTTGCGTCAGACGATGAGCCGGACGCTGCCCAACCGCGGCCGGTCACTCGCGAACCGTTGCGAGTGACCGTGAGCCCCTTGATGCTCGGCTGCCTTGTTGAGTAGTCCCAGACATACGTTGACTGGCTCGAGAGCTGGGGCGCAGACGGTGTACCCACGCGCATGAGCCATTCAATTCCGAGACGATCGGCACGCCATCGCGGCATGAAGTCGATCTCAGGCCCGTTCTCGACTGAGGTGAGATCTTCCAGCGCATCCCCGACGAGCGACAGGTCAGCGCCCTGATACTCGCGAGTCTCGGTACCTGCGACCTCAGCAGGCAGAATCACGGGCACGTTGCCGTTCGTGTGCTGCTGCGCCTGCTGAACTAGCCGCTTCGCGATGGTCTGCAGTGACACGTTCTCGTAGTACGTCTCGACGTCCAACGGCGTCTGACCGGCAGCAAGGACCGGCAGCAGCACGCGATGGTCGAAGTAGGACCACATCCCAGACGCCGTCAGCTGCAGCGTTCCGTCGTCCTTGCTGTACTGGTGCTGCCAGATCGGGCCGGCATTCATAATGGTGTCGTTCTCGGCGACTGCCAAGTATGACTTGCCAACCGTTGCAGCATTCGGCAGGTTCAGCATCCGAACATCGGGATCACGCAATGTCACGGTGATTGAAAGCGATCCGGCCTCGTTGATCGTCGTTTCCCAAGAACCCGACTGCGGCTGTAAGAACGTTGACACGTTCCCGGTGAGAAGATCACCGATGAACCATTGCGTCACAAGAGCCCCCTAGACAGACATGAGCTTGACGAGCAGTCGCGAGTTGTACGCAATCGACGAACCGCTATTCTGCCAACCCTTGAGCTTGATGAACTCACCGACATTCAAGTAAATCGGACCCGAAACAGACTGGTACAGCTGACCAGTGGCAGAAGACGACGAGGTGGTTCCCACGTTCGTCGTCGCCGCGGGACGCCTATCTGCAATTGGAGGGTTCTGGCTTGTGTCGTTGTTCGTGATTTCGATGAATCGTTCACCGCTGGTGTTGCTTCCCCAGGTGACGTTTGCGGTGGCTTCATACCAACCGGCAACCTTCGCTGGCCCCACCACCCCGTCAGTGCGAACGTCAAAGAACTGAGTGTCGCTTACTTGGTAAGACTGCGGGGTTCCTCCGAGCGTTCCGGGCGAGGTAGCAGTGCCCTGTGTGGGGCCACCGACCTGCGCCACGTGAACGAAAACGTTGGAGTCGAGTCGGCGGAAGACGCCGCCCCGGAGGTAATAGAGCGCGTCGCCCTTGATGTACGCGAGGCAACCGTCGAGGACGTTAGCGACGTCCGCGCGCATGTCTGACACAGTCCGGTATCGAATGGCGGACCCGTACGTGCTCGTGCCCTTGATGATGTTCGTGATGACGACGCCAGACGAGGAAGTCGTCGTCGCGCCGGCCGGGACGAGGACAGTCGCAATGGCAACTGCTCCTGACGGAACGGCGGGTACAGCCGGGGACGCGGCTGCAGTGCCGGTGACGACGCCGAACAGCGGATTCGAGTCGGCGTCTCCGAAGCTTGTGTCGTTGTGCTTGACGTAGACGACGCTGTACTGCGAGTTGGACGACGGGGCGGTGGGGATGGCGACAGTTGCCACACCCACGTTCGTGACAATTGTCGCGCCGTCCGAAAGGCTGCGGCTCAGAACGTAGACGGTCTGATCCGCGATTGTTACGTTCATGCTCGTCGTCTTGGCGACCGGGTTGAAGTCGCCAAACAACAGCCCGGTGCGCACCGTGTTGTCCGGGTTACGAACAACGTTCGCAGCGCTGAAGAAACGGGCGTCGAGAGGCGTCGTCGCGGCGGTCTGGATGAAACCCTTGGTGAGTGCCATGCGCTGCTCCTAGATGTTCGCGGGCGCGGTTCGCGCCGTCAGAGTGGGGGTGCCGGTCACAGTGCCCAGCGGGGTGAACTGGACTTCACCGGTTGAGCCGGCAGGGACCGACCACCATTGGGAAGCGGTGAGGAACCCAGTGACGTCGGAAGCGCCGTCAATAGTGACCCGTCCGGTACGCGGGTTGATCTGCACGGCAGAAGCGACGTCGATAGGGCGCTCAAAGCGAATGCGCTGCCCGGTTGGCACCCAAACCAGCTCGAATCCACCAGAAAGCCCCCCGGTGACGGAGAAGGTGGAGACAGTCGTAGCCGTGCCCGTGTTTGTCACAGACACCCGCCCGGTGATTCCAGTAGTGCCCCAGTTGAAGTACGCACCAGAGCTCTTCGAACCCCCATCGAAGTAGTCACCCTGGTCGCCAATGAGCACGTCGTCCCAGTAGAAGACCTGTCCGGCACTGGCTGCTGTGTCGTCGTTGTAGACGACAGCCGTGCCGCCAGTGGTGTTCCCCATGTCGAGCGACAGGCGAACCCAGGCGTCCTTCGTCGCTGTGCGCGTTACCGAGGTTTGGCTAGTCGTGATGCCAGTGATGCCGAGGTGATCGATGCCGCCGACGCTCGGGTTGTAGACCCAAACGGAAACGAACCGCTGCCCTGCCGGAACCGAGAACGAGACACCTTCGCCGTTGCCGCCGCCTACCGCCGTGTACTTCCAAGAACGGGTTCCGGTGCGGACACGATCGGTCGACACGCTGAGCGCGCCCTGCGGTCCGTACTGGTTGGGCGTGTATCCCGTGGTCGTCCCGTCCTCAGCGGACGGGTGCGTCGAGTAGTTCGTCCTTGTGGTGTTCCCGTTGACCTTCGCGACCGAGGTGGACTGGTAGGCAGTGCCAGTCCACGAGTAGACCTCCTGAGTGGACCCCAGAGGCCACACAAGCCCGCTCGACGGCGTCGGTACGCCGGTGCTCACCGACACTTCATCGCCGTACCGGAAAGGGTCGGCAGCAATCACGTCGAAGGCGAATTTGAAGTACGGCTGATACAGGCCGTCATCCATCGTCGGGGCCTTCGCGATGCCTGCCGTGATAGAAGTGCGGCCGACTGGATCTGCAACAACGAACGGCGATTCGATCCCGTTTGCCTGCACGGCCGCGAGCTTGTTCCGTGCGGCGTAGGCATCTTCGAGCGAGGTGCCCGACCAGGAACCCTCTACCGAAACCACTCGGGGGTCGCGGTAGATGGTTCCTGGTCGGAACGAACCGTGCGCCTGCGGCCGGTTCGTTGCTTCGTACCTTGCTGGCGCAGCGTCATACCAACCGACGAGCTTGGACAGGCGGTACCCGGTGTCGGCCTCGTCGTCGAACGTGAGGCCACTGAACGTGACTGTCGTCATGACACCATCCCTGAGAAAGCTCGCGACGCCTCACGTCCAAGGACGGTCAGCATCGTGTTGGGGTCGACGTGCTGCATGGGCTGCACGTTCAACTGCTGCGTGTAATGCGGAGTAGTTGCAGGGGCTGCCTGCAACGGCCGGCGCGGGTCCATGTAGGTGACGTCACGGCCCTGGTTCATCGCCTCGAGAACGGGGCGGAATCGAGCCGTTGCCGATGCGTTCGAAACGAACTCACGACCATGAACCAAACCGGCCACCTGGCCCGTGCTGTAATCGCCCGTGTAACCGCCAGCGGAATACCCAGGCAGACCAAGCGCCTTGCCGATCAGCTTCTGTAGCGACTTTGACTGATCGCTGATTGCCTTCGCAATCTTGTCCGCGTTCTTGTTCGCCGCTGACAGCTGCCGTTCCGCAGCGTCAATCAGCTTCCCGTAGTTCGCGTCGGCTACCTGATTGCCGATTGCCGTCGAGGTCTTCCCGATCGAGTTGTACTGCGAGTTGATCGCAGACAGTTCACCCTTCGACATCGACGTTAGGGACTTCGCCAGCGGCAGGCCCTCATCAACGCCAAGCGACGCAACCTCGTTCAGCAGAGCCGGCGCAAGCCCGTTCTTCTGCAACGTGGACAGCAACGCCTGAAACTGCTTGAGCTTGCTTGCACGAGTCGTCAGAGCCCGCTGCAACGAGCTCCCCGATCGGTAGTTACCGAACGAGACGTCCGACAGCTTCCCCTGCAACGACGACGCCATTGCAGTCGACGAGGACTTCAGATCGCCGAGCTTGTCGCTCGCCTTACTCACTGCGTCGGCGGCGCGGTCCGACTGCTTCTCGAGCTTGAGCATCGCAACCTCGTTTTTGCTCGCAATGCTCAAGAACGTGGACCGCTGACGAGAGGTGTATTTTCCGGCATCCTGACCCATCGAATACAGATCGCGGACGCCCGAAGCGGCATCATAAGAACCGTCACGCACCGCCGACCGGAACGAAATGCGGTCCCCAAGGTCAGCGCCTGTCGGAGCCGCCTTCGCACGAGCCAAGGCCGCAGCCGCTCGCTGCGCCTGAACACGCGCGTTTAGAGTTTCGCGCTGCGCCTGCTGCAAACGAGCACGGTTCGCAGCGGTCTTCCTCTTGTTGAACGCCGCCTGTGCCTTGCGCTGAGCCTGCTGCTTCTCCTTGAAACGGTTCTTGGCTCGAGTGTTCGCCGTCGTAGCATCGGCAACAAGACCACCGGTTGCGTACCTAGACGCGTTGATCCGGTCAAACGTGTGCACGCCATACTTCTGCACGGCGGCTGCGCGGATGACGTATTCCCCGTTGGAAAGCATTGCGGGAATGGAATCCGACGTCCCCGTTCCCGGGCCGCTAATGTAGCCGCCGCTGGCCTTGAAGATGCCAACGGTGTTTTCCTTCGTCGCCCGCGTCACCTGATTCGTCGTAATCGTGATCGACTTCGACTGGATACCGTTCAGCTGCGCCTGAAGCGATGCAACGTTTGCCTTTGCCGCCGCAACTTCCGCGTGAAGCTGAGTCGACTTGGACTTCGGAACCGTGGAAAGCTTTGCTTGCAGATCAGCAAGCTTGGCCTTCGCATCCTTGATATCGCCGCGCAGCTTCGTTTCCTTGGCACTAGGAATGCGGTCCACGTTGGACTTGATATCCTTCGCCTTGCTGGTGACGTTATCTGCACCCTGTTCCTTGAATAGCGTGGAGACATTCGCCGGAATAAGCTTTAGCTGATCCGCCATTGCAACTGCTTCATCTTTGGTCTTGCCAAAGCTCTGTGCGGTAGCAATGTACTGGTCACGAACCGTCTGCATCTTGCCGGCAGCTTCTTCCTGCGTCCCACCATTCTCGGCAATCGCCGCCGTGGCAGCAATCCCCTGAGAGGCGATATCACGCAAAGCGGAGGCGTTAGCGCGCCCCTTTTCCGTGTTCAGGTCAAGAGTGGTGCCGTTCTCCTTGAGCGATGCCGTAGCGTCGTCGATGGCTGCCTGGAAAGCAGATTCAGTCGACTCGACGTCAAGCTGGGTTGAGCCGAAGTTGCGAATAGAGTCAGCGAGCTTCGAGATGTCCTCGTTTGCCTCTGAAGCAACACCAGACAGCTCAGCCAGCTGTTCCTTCTGACCCTGAGCGGATTCGGCAGCAAGCTGTGCTGCGAGCTTTCCCTTGCCCTGAGCGAGGTTGAGCAGATCCTGCTCGCTTGCGGTCTTCCCTGCCGCGCTCGCGAGGGCAGACAGTTCCTCCTTGTAGGGGGACATGCGGTCGAGCAGCCGCTTAGCGGTGTCCTCACCGCCACCCATCCGCTCGACGAGCGAGTTGAACCCCGCGGAAGCGGCAGAAAAGTCGCCCTCAGCCGTAGTTGCGAGGGTGGTACCCATCTGCTTGAACTGCGCTTCGAACCGCTTCGCCGTGTCCGACGTGTGCATGATTCCGAAGGTCAGCCCGTCCGTGAACTTCGACAGGTTGATGCTGAGCGCGTCGTCGTCGAGAGCCTTCAGGGCCTCTCGAGCGCTGGTGACTTGCTTCGAGATGGGGTCGAAACCAACCGAACTGCCACCGACGAACTGTGCATTGAGCGCCTTCGAGCCTGTAGCCGTCATTGCGGCGTTCAGCTTCTTCAGCTGCGCTTCGGAAAGCTGCGCCTCGGAGCCCATGTTGGCGATACCGGACGCGACTGCAGCGACACCGACTGCGATGACTCCACCGGCCGCGAATCCACGAGCAAGCGAACCACGCGTGACGTTCAGATCCTTCATTGCGGCCTTCGCCGCAGCGATCTTCGGAACCATCTGCAGGAATCCGCCACCCGCCAGAGCAGTGACGGCGACAAGGCTGGTCAGGCCGAAAGCAAGTCCCTGCACTGCCGGAGGCGCATCGTCAAATGCCTTGACCAGACCCGTAACGTTCTGCACCATCGTCCGCAGCACATCGTTAGATGTGGAGCCCGACTTGATTAGTCCTGTCTCGAGCGCCGCACCAAGCTTCTTGACGTCACCGTTCAGGTTGTCGGTCTTGCCGGCAGCCTGCGCAGCAGCAAAGCCCGCAGAATTGACCGACGAAATCCACTCAGCGTTCTTACTTGCGCCGTCCTTGAGCAAAATGTTCGCCGCACGGATCGCGTCGGAACCGAAGATGATACCCAGCGCCGAGTCGCGGGACGCCGAATCGACATCCTTGAAGCCCGCAGCAAGCTGTCCGGCAAGAGCGGTGATACCGACAAAGTCGCCCTGCGCGTCGTAAGCGTTGATGTGGTACTGCTTCATCGCATCGGTGGCCTGCTTTGTCGGCGTAGCCAGCTGCAGAAACATCTGCTTCAGCGAGGTACCAGCGTCAGAACCCATGAGGCCCGACTTCGCGAACTCCGCAAGCGTGCCCACGGTTTCATCGATCGTGAGGCCGAACTGATTGGCGACCAGACCAGACTGCTTCAGCGCCATGCCGAGCTCGTCGACACCACCGAGCGACTTGTCCGCAGCGGCAGCGAGCAGGTCAGCGACGTGCGGCAGATCCTTGCCCTTGAGGTTGAACTGCGTCATCGCTGTGGCAGCAATCTCCGTCGCCTCAGCAACGTTGATCTGACCAGCCGCGGCAAGGTCGAGAGCGCCCTTGAGCGCGCCGCCCATGATGTCCTTCACGCCGATGCCGGCCTTCACAAGCTCGGTTTCAGCCTCAGCGACCTGCGTCGCAGAGAAACCGATGCCCTGACCCATCGTCAGCGCAGCGTTCCGCAGCGTGTCCATCTCAGACGCCGTTGCGTGCGACAGGGACTGCACCTGCGACATCTGCGCATCAAAGTCGGCGAACGACTTCACACTGAGCGCCACGGCAGCAGCAGCAGCAACACCAATGGTCGTGATGCCAGCGCCAACCTTCTCGAATGCCGCGCCCTGCTTCTCGAGCTTCTGCGCCTCGGTGCGCGTCTTCTCCGTAGCAGCCTGAACCTTTGCGGCACCCGCAAGGAAGTTAGAAACCTCCGCGCGGATGCTGACCTGTACGAGCCTGTCGGCCATTCGGGGGCTCCCGTCTTTCGCTGTGGAGATGTAAGGTGCGTGCTATGAAGCGGAAGAGCATTGCCGGACCGGTCGTCGCAATTACGCTTGGCGGCGCATTCGTCCTGTTCGCCCTAATCGGCGTACTGCGTGCAGTGATCGTCGCCAGTGACCCCTACGCGGACAGCGCCTCAGCGGCCGGCACCTACTCAGGTGTCGTCATCTGGGGTGTGCTTGGAGCCGTCGCACTGACGCTCGGTATCCGGGCAGTGGTCAAGACGGGCCGCGAGAACGCTGCGCTTAGGCAGCAGGCACCGACCCCCGGGGCCTGAGCCTCTTCAGCTGGTGAACGTCGATCGGTCAACTGCCTCGACAGGCCACACAAGCCCGTGCAGGTTTGTACCGTCAGTGGCGTTCGCCTTGTACGCCTCTTGTGCTTCGTCGATGGCTCGTTGAGCGTGGTCAACTAGCGGTGCCCACACCGTGCCGCCCTCCGGGGTCACGGTCGGCACGCCGGCCTTGTAGATCCGCTTGCCATTGATGTTCGACGGGTCCGAATCGGGCGACACCGCTTCGTCCCACGGCTGCCCGTGCTTCCCGAGCGAGTTGTCGTACGCCTCGACTCCCAGGACTAGCGCTACTTGATCGGGCGTCCACTCCGGTTCCCGCACCGTTTGAACCTCGACGACGCGTCCGTCATCGTCGTAGACAAACCGGTGCGTCTCCGTGGGCTCCCAACCGCGGAGCCGCTGCGGAGACACACCGAGCTTGACCGCTAGTCGGACTTCGTCTCGGAGTCGTGGGTTGCGGCGCGCAGCGCTTTTCCCACCTCCACCGCCCGGTTGGTGTCGCCCTCATTGAGGGTGTACACCGCATTCGCGACGTTCTCGTGATCCTTGCCCGACAGCAGGGCGAAAAGCTCGTTCCACTGATCCTCGGTAAGGGTCTTTTCCTCACCGTCCTCGAGCAGCTTTCCGGAGCGGATTGCTGCGAGTCTGGTCACCGCGTGGAAGTTGTAGCCAAAAACGACGCGGTCGGGAAGCGAATCGTCTCGGGGCGGGTTCACAATCGTGATGTCGCCCCAGTCGGGACCGAGCATGCGGGTGAACTTGAGGTCGACAAGCGTTCCCTCAAACTCTGCCTTCACCTGCTCAATCTCTTCGAGCAGCAGCGCGATCGGGGACTTCTTTGCCAGTCGCCCGTCCTGCGGCTTCTGCTTTTCGTCCTCAAGTCGTGCTTCGAGCTCCTGCAGCTTGTCCGATACCTCGCTGTCGAGCGTCACCGTCACAATCTTGGACGGCCGGCCCTTTTCCTCAACTCGCTTCGTCGCGGCCTTGAGTCGATCTTCAAATGCCATAAGTCTGTTCCTCACCAGAAAGCCTCACCGAACAAGGGGAACCCGTGCGGGCGGGGTGAGGTCCGCCCGCACGGGGGTAGTGCGTGCTCTGCCTAGGAAGAGGTGAGCACGTGGTCACGGACGACGTTGCGCTGCGGGTAGAAGACCTGCGTCTTCGTGAACACCGCGTTCGCAGCCGCCTGGTCGCGGGTCTTGATGCCGGCCTTGATGTACCAGAGGTCGAACTTGTCGCCAGCGGCAATGTCCTGGTCGTGGGGCACTGCCCAGCGGACAGCTGCGACGAACGTCTCCTTCTCGACGAGCAGCGGGTCGGCAACGGCGGAATCGTCGCCGTAGACGTACTGCGTCGTCAGGTTGTTCGACTCCCGTCCCGGCTGCGTGAACGTCTGCGGAGACGTCAGGCGGTCGTCGTTGATCGACTCTTCCGAGCGGCCCTCTGCCCAGCCGGAACCGGCAGTGAGGTCGTAGGTGATGTCGACGAACGTGTTCGCGGCGAGGTCCGAAACCTTGAGGTCGCTGAGCGCCTTGCCTGCAGTAAGCACGCTGGCAGGGGCGATCATGACGAGCAGGTTGCCATCGGTCTGTACCGAAAGGGCCTGCTGGCCTCCCTTAGTGATAGACAATGTTGTCTCCTTTGGATTGAAGATGCGGCCCCGGACTGTCCGAAAGACCGATTGATGCCCCAGAGGGGACAGGTGAGGGGCGGTTACTCGCCCTTGTCGGACTTATCCGACCGGTCCGGCTTCGGCGATTCAATGACGAGTGGGTACCGGTCGGGGAAAGCCGCCTGAATGGCCGGGTGAATATTCATGTGCCGGCCGTGCGGTCCGATCACAATGACGTGCTCTGGCATGCGAACTCCTTACATGCAAAAACCCCGCACTAAGCGGGGTTTGGGATGGGTGAGGAACGGAAACTGTATTCCGCTACCTGGTAGATCAACGGCGGCGATGTGTCATCGTCGTAGTCAATCTCGTGCAGAACATCTCGGCGTATCGGGTCGCATTTGCGATCCGCTACAACGGGAATGACGCCCCACCCGTTTGGACGCAACGCGGCATCGATGTGCTCGACGGCCCATTGGCACTCGAGAACGTCAGCGCCCACGGCCATGACGGTCCATGAGGGCGTCCGCACCGCGTAACTGCCCGACAGCCGTTCCTGCGTGTCTGTCGTCCGTCCCGGCCGTACAAGCACGTACGGGGTTGGTGCCTTGTCAGGCGCGTGCATCTCGTGCACAACAAGCTCCGGGTCGAGCTGCAGTGCGGAAACAAGTCCCGCCGTCTCTGCCCTGCTCACAGGCCCGCCTTCCGCAGCGCGGCATCGATCGCAATTTCGCAGCCTCGTTCGAAGCCCGGGGCTTCCTCAGCAAGCGCTCCCGCGCCGTAGCCGCGCGCTCCGAGTGTCGGAGCGCCCGTCTCAACCACCTTCACGAAGCGGGCCTGCGATCGGCCTCGTTCCGCTCCGATGTCCGCAGAACGGGACTGACGGGTGCGCTTCAGTTCGTAGGTGATCGTCCGTGAACCGTGGGGCAGGTTCGGAGCACCAGCCAGCTTGTCTGCCCACGCATCCTTGATGTTGTGCGCGGACACCTGCACGGCCTTGTCGAGGCCTTCCCCGGCGTTCGCCGGCACTTCCCCCAAGTCATGAACGAGCTTCGTGAAGTCGTCAGCAGACATCAGTCGAACCCCCTAAGTGGTGACGGTGACCGGGAATCGGCGCGCCGTGGTGTACGCAGAAGCGAACGGGCCGACGACGCGAGCGCGAACACCGACGAGGCCCGGATCAGTCAGCGACGTGAGGATCTCCACGTCGTAGCCCTTCGTGACTGCGGTCGACGTCGCGATTGGCAGTTTGAGCGTTGCGTCCTGAGTGACGAGCAGCTGACCGGATTGCTCCGTGTCAGTCGCCTGCACCTGCTCCGCTTTGAACTCGCATGGGCCTTCGTAGACTGTCTCGGGAACCAAGACGGTTTTGCCGGTCTGTTCGTTCTGCGGCCCCTTCACCTGCCGTGTGATTCGGCAGGTGTCCGTCATTCGCGTTTCCGCCCAGCGCCGGCCCATCGTCAGCGTGCCGGTGATGATGCTCACTGCATGCTCCCGACGTGGACGGTGGACCCGTACTGCTCCCGAAGCCGCTGCTGATTTGACTCGGTGAGCGCCATACCGGTCGACGCGCCACCGTCCGCGAAGGCGGCCCGGAAGTCGTCGATACCGACCGAAGACAGCCCGCCAGCGGACAGCCCCAGGTTGAGCTCCATCGTCGTCAGCGTCTGCGACACCAGCACGCACGTCCAACGTCTGAGACCGTCCGGTGCTTCCGCATAGCCGAAGGTGAACGTGATGTCGACGGGGCTGTCCCCGGCGACCGTGACTCCCTCCGGTGTACGGCAGTACGAGACTGCCTGCCCGGCTCTGTGCGCCCCGCTAACGGCCGTTACGGGCTGCTGCGGCAAAACTACCCGCCCGTTCTCCGGCCACGCCGTGAACGTCGTCGTGGACTGCGGATAGACCTGCTGGCCGATCGCGTCACGGAGGTAGGTGGACGCATCCTCAAGCAGCGCCTGGATCTGCGATCGCCGGTCGTCCGTGAACGAACGACCGAGCCGCGTCTCGAGGTCATCGACAGTTGCAAATGCGTCCACCATGGCTCCTAGGACTCGTCGGTCTTCTTCGGGGGTCGCCCGCGCTTGATGGGAGCCGGCTTCGCTTCCACCGGCTCCCAGCCGAGCGCTTCGATCGCGGCCGTACCGCCGTCCGGGATGTCAAGCACCTCACCGGACGGCGAGCGGTACGCCGGCATCAGCCAGCAGCCGGGACGAGCACGCCGAACGGGTACGGGTTCGCGCCCTGGTCCGGGGTGATCGGCGTGGCGACCGAGTACGCGACGCGGAACTTGAACCGCATGGCGACCATGTCGCGCTCGGCCAGGTTGATGCCGCCCACGGTGGCCTCGGTGAGCAGCTTGACCTGCACGTCCTGACGGATACCGAGGATCGCCTTCGACGAGTCACCGACGATGGCGGTCGCGGCCGTCTTGTTGAACGAGCCGTTGCCGACGTAGAACAGGTCCTGGCCGTAGATCGACGGGGTCGACCCGTCCGAGCGCAGGTTGTCGAGGTAGATCGGCTGCCCGTTGGCGTCGCGCAGACCACGCAGACGCGAGCGGAGGAAACGACCGGTGTACGCCGCGTTGACGTCGAAACCGTCGTCTTCGACGAGCGCCATGGTCTGGTTGATGTCCTCAGCCAGATCCTTCGGGCCGGTCGCCTCGGAACCAGCGGTGAACGAGTTGCCAGCCGCGATAGCACCGGGCACGATCGCCGCGGAGTCCCACGTGGCGGGCTTGTTGACGCCGAAGAACACCGCGGAGTCGAGAACGCGACCGAACTCCTGCGACACGAGCGGCTTGACCTCGCCCCAGATGTCGAAGTCGGAATCATCGAGGATGTTCTCGTGGATCGGAACGATGACAGCGATCTCTTCAGCGATCAGCTGCTTGTTCTCCCACTCGACCTTGCTCGTCGGCTTGACGCCAGCGTTCGAGGTCGCGGACTCCTGCACCCACCCGGCAGTGGGCAGAGCGGAGAGGACCGGCATGCGAGCCGTGCCCTTCGCCATGCGCACCGTACGGAACGACGCGAGAGCTGCGGACTGGGAGGTGTCCGCCGAGATGATTTCGTTGATGTCCTGCTCCGCAAGGAGGGCAAGGGCATCAGCGCGAGAGATGTCAGCCATGAGTGGCTTCCTTTCGTCTAGTCCTTGTGAAATGCCGCGCGCAGCAGCGTGTTAGCGTCGGGCTTCGCGGGCGGCTGTTTGCCGCCCTTGGTGCCCTGATCGCCGGAGCCGGTGAATCGGCGTCCGGTCTCTGCCGCGAGGTACGGCTTACGGGCGAGAAGATCGGTGATCGCCTCGTCCAGTGCGTCGGTGTCGACGTTGCCTTCGTCGTCCACGTCGATGTCGCCAACGTTGATGAACTGGAACGCGTCGTTGGGGTCGGCCAGCTTGCCCTTCGCGGCGGCCCGGATCTCGGTTCGAACGATCCGGTCGTTCGCCTTCCCGAGTGCTTCCGCGACCGCTTCACGGCGTGCTGCGTCGATCGCCTGCTCATCTGCGGGCTTGCCCCGCGACTCCGCTTCGGCCTTGAAACGCTCGAGCTCAGCGGTCGCAGCACGGGCGTTGTCCCGCTCCGTCTTCCACTTCGCCTTCATGGCGTCGAGCGCCTTCTTACCGGCGTCTCCCAGCTCAGCGGCACCGGTTTCGGTGTCGTCATTGTGCTGGTCGTTGTCCTCGTTCTCGTTGGTGGTGTCGACGTTGGTGTCGTCGGTCGTCGAATCCGGCATCAGGAATTGCTCCTTGGGTCAAGACCGCATTGCGCGGTCTGGTATCCCCGCACGGTGCGGGAAGTCAGTAGTGGATCTGCAGCAGCTGCGCGAGCCGCAGAACCGAGGGAGGGGCGGGGCGCATGCCGGAGCCGACAGCGGGGCGCAGCTTCGCGACCTCGTCGCGGTACTGCTGCTCGATGAGTTCCAACTGGCGGGGCGTGATTGGTTCCGGCCGCACGTACTTGTCGGCAGAGTTCGCGCCGATCGACCGCGGGTAGACGCCAGTCCTGGCGACGTCGAGACGCACCTTCGCGTCGTAAAGGCGGCGCTCCGCGGCGGTCATCGTGTACCGGTTCAGCGGGTCACGCTCGCCCGTGCGTCGCGCGGTACGGACAGCGTCAGTTGCGGCACGCGCCTTGCCGCCCTTTCCGAGCTGCCCGTAGCCCTCGAGTTGTCCGCGGATGTTGCCGCCGCGGACCTGCGGGCCGGTGATGTAGCCCTCACGCTCGAGCAGCCGGATCGCGTTCGTCCGGGTGCCGGCCACCTTGAAGATGTCGTCCGGCGTCATCCGGTGCGGGGTGCCGTACTTCCGGGCCGACTTCACCGTGGCGAGCCCGCGTGTGTTGATGTTGACGACACGGTAGATGTCTGCACCCTCGTTGATCGCCCGCGCGTTCGACTTCCCGAACAGTCGGTACTGGTCGGCGGTGCTGAGCGACTTGAAGTACGCGTACGGGTCGGTGCGCAGGTCGCCGGCCATGTCCTCCGACGCTGGGATATGCCGGCAGTCGCAGCGAGGATGACGGGCGAACCCCTCGTTCCACCGGTACCACTTGCCGGCGAGGATCGCGCACCGGTCGCAGGACGGCGGGTTCAGCATCCGTACGTACCCGGTGACCGTTGGCCGCTGCGCAATGTCTGCCGCGACGACGCCACGACCCGTGTCCGCCATGACCGTCAGCAGTGTGCCCGTCAGCCAGGTGCCAGCCGTAGCGAGCGCATCTGCAGCGGTTGCACCACGGGCGACGGCTTGCTTGGCGCGAATCGTCGATTCGTCAAGCAGGACGCCCATGTCGCGGCCATCTGGGGCGGTTGCGAGAAACCCAGCAGTGTCGATGACACCGACCGGGTCGCCTCGCTGATCCGTCTCGTCGAGAACCGCAGGGAGGTACGTCAGTGCCGACGCCGCAGCGGCTGCACGCGCCGTCTGGACGAGCGACAACATGCCTGGACGAGTGTTCGCCCATGACCGGTCGAAGTCGTCCGTCATTCGGTGGCGGAACAGCTTGCTAGCTGCCGCCGCCGTCGTCGCCGCGATCTGCTGTTGCTGCAGGTAGTACGTCTCCGCCGCTTGAGGTGTCGCCAATTTGGCTCAGTCCCCTCTGCGCACGTTCCAACTGCGGGTCGAAGCTCTCCGCTTCGATCATCGCCCGGACCCGTTCGATCTCGACCGGGTCGAGCCCGTCGATCTCCATGAGATATTCGAGCGGGTAGCCCATTTGCTTCTTCTTCAGCAGCGCGTCGGCCAGCTGCGACTCCGAACGGATCTCCGGGTTCTTCCACGAGATCGTCGCCAGCCGCGCCTGCCGTGCTAGCGCCTGGTCGCCCATTGCGAGCGCGACGAGCCGGTACACCTCACGCAGTGCGGGGCTGATATACGTCTGGAACTCGAGCGTCTTGTTGACGAGCCCGATTTCGGACGCCTTCAGGCCTTCCCCGTTCACGTTCGCCATACCGGTCTTCGTGACCAGGTACGTGGGCGGCGTGCGGGTCTGCGCAGCGATGTGACCGACAGCGGTCTCGATGGTCTCCGTGAACGGGTCGAGCTGTGCAGCTGGCCACGAGTCGATCTTCGCGTTCTCGCTCTGCAGGAACAGCAGACGTTTCTCCGACAGATCGTCAATCTTGACGGGCCGCTCACCGATCTTCTGACCCTGATCGTTGAGAATCGGGATCTTCGGCGGTGCCGTGTTGAGCACCACACGTGCGGGCATGGACGCGTAGTCCGCGGCGAGGAACATGTACGCCCACAGCAGGTTGATCGCGTCCTGCATCGCCATGACGCCAGCGATCTCAGAGACGGGATCGCCGGCAAGGATCGGCCGGTTCGGCATCTCGACCACCGGAACGTCACCGATCGGGTTCGGGATCGGCCATGCGTTGTCCGATGGGGACTGACGCGGCACCCAGCCGCCGTTGGCGTTGTTGCTGCCGCGCACGCGCGACTGGTCCGCTTGCGAACCCGAGTCCAACTGCGATTCCGACCGCTTCCGCTGCCACTTCCATACCTCGGTGGCCGTGTAGAGCGTTGCGTACTCCGTGGAGTCGTCCGCCCACGTCTTGAGGGCAGCTACCCGCTTCCGCGGGTTCTCCCAGTCGTACTCGATCTCGCAGTTCGACCCGTGCTCCCACGAAATCGTGGGCTCGTCGTCGTCCGGGTTGCCCCACACGATGACGAACGATCGGGAGTTGGTCATCGTGGACACGAAGCCCTGCGATGACTGCATCTCCATCTCATTGAGCAGCCACTTCTCCCACAGCTTCGCAGCGGCCTCGGCAGAGTCCTTGATCTTGATGCCCGTGTGCTGCGCACGCTCACCCTCGGCGTCGACAACCGGACGTGTCCAGTTGTCGGAGAAACCCGAGTACCGGGCCGCGTTCTTTCGCTTCCACTCCCCGGTTGCGAACGTCAGAGGCTGCTTGCCCTCGTAGTAGTTCTCGCGCTTCTCGAACACGGGTCGACGCCCCTGAATGCGGGCGTAGATGCTGTTCGTCAGAGCGAGGGCCGCTTCGGCGTCCATACGGCCTCCATGGGGCTGCTAGAAGTAGACGTATTCGTCGTCAGGTGTCTTGTTCGCCCCGGATGCGATGGCGTCGCACACCGCCTCGTGGGCAAGCGCTGACGACATCAGGACGTCGATCTTCTGGTGCTCGGTTGCTTTGCCGAGGATGTAGCGCTCACCCGGTCGAGCTCGTGTCACCGCGTTGTTCGCGTTGATGCCGGCGTCCTTGTCGCCGTCGTGACGGAACTGGGTGTCCTCGTCGGTGATGTCGGTGCGGAACCGCTCGAGAGAGGCGTGCATTTTCACCACGGACGACGTCTGCCACTTCAGGAACACCTTCTCGCCGTACTTCGCAGCCCACTGATCGATCTCGGTCTCCCACATGTGCGGGTCGCAGTACGCGCGGACGATCTCGAACTCCGACGCGATGTAATCGATGGCCGCGTTCACCTCGGAGCGGGGCACGCGTCCGCCCCATTCCTGCGGCTTCCACAGCGTCTTGCGGTCCTCGAAGTACGTCGGCGTGAACTGGTAGTAGTCCAACGTCTCCAAGCGGATGCCGGTCCAGTCGTTGTTGTCCGAACCGTCGAAACCGAGACAGATACGAGTGCGAGGCTGCATCACGATTGGCGGGTCCGCTTTCCGCATCTCCCACGCACCATCGGGCAGCCAACGGCCCGAGCCAGCGACCACACGATTGCCGAAGAACCGTTCCGCCTGCGCGGGGTCGGTCTTCATCAGCTCGGCGGCTTCCGCCTCGATCGAGTCGAGGTTGACCCACCAGGAACCGGCGTAGACGTACTCGTGGATCTTCCGACGATCCGCCTTCCGCGAGTACCGGAGCAGCTTGCCGTCCCTGTCCCGCAGCACCTCGTCGGGGTTGCGGTAAAAGATGAACACGTCATCCGAACCGGACTCCATGATCTGCTGCGCGTACGAGTTCTGCGACGGATCCGGCGCGTTCGTCGTCGCATGCGTGCGACCACCCATGCCGGCAGCACCACGCCGCTGCGTCTCCGCGACCGCGATCATCCGGTTCGTCTTCGTGTACAGGCCGACCTCGTCCTGCTCCGCATCCGAGATCGGGTTACCGAGCCGCGAGTTCGCGGACGCGGTCACCACGTCGATGCGGTCCAAGTCGTCGTCGCCCGACATGCCCAAGATGCGGATGAAGCCCTCACGGACCGCCAGCATGTTCTTGAGTGGGCCGAGCTTGATCATCGCCCGCAAGGGCCGGTAGATGTTGTCCGCCTGATCCTCGGACGTCGCCGTGATCTGAATGAGCGGGGACGGATGCCGCATGCCCATCGGCTCACCCGCGATGTACGCGTACTCCCAGCCGCAGTCGCAGCCGTTCTCAGCGCACGCATACACCTCGCCGCCCTCAGCCCAGCCCGCGAACACGGACGGGCCAGCAGCCTCAAACGCGACCTGCGCAGCGGACCACGGACCCTTGCCCGTCTTCTGCGGCGCAATGACGAGCGTCTGCCTGTAGACGAACGCCTGATTGAGCACGGGCGGGTCGTCCGGGCCGACGTCGTCAGGGTGGACGAACACTGCATCAGGGCGGATCCGGTAGCGGTTCGCGGTGCACCAGAACTGCCAGTCAGCCAGCGTCATCGGCTTGCCGCGAGTGAACCCATCCGGGACCCGGCAGTGCTGCGTGATCCACGCCTCAGCGATGTCGCCCAGCGTCGGGAAGTCGATGACGAACTCAGCGTCAGTCATTGCTCACAGCTCGCAGACGTCGAACCGGTGCCGGCGCGTCAGTCTGCGCCGTCCGCTTCTGCCGCTTCTCGTTCACCTCGTCCTTGGCGATCGCCCAACCGTTCTCGCGGAGCCCAGCAGGGGTCAGCCCGATCTGATCCGCGAACCGGTGCAGGGAAGCGACCAGCGAGGCCGGCGCTTCCGGGTCTTCCGCACGAACCGCGAGTCGCACGTACTGCGAGACAGCGAGTTGCCGCCACGGTTCAGCAGCCCACGCCGCCCCCTGCGGGAACGACCAGACCAGCGACCACACGTCGAGCTCACGGCGAGACACTTCCGGCAGCGGGCACGGCGGGACATTGCCCCGGTACCCCTCGCGCGGCAGTTCAGAGAACGAGAGTCCTCGAGCCTCAGAACGACCCGAAGTCGGGTCCGGCTGAGGCCCGGAACGATTCCGAGCGCCACCCTTCGTCACAGCGACCATCTCCTATCGGCAGGCATTGCGCGCACCGTGTTGACCCGGTCGGCTTGCCCGATCCGGCGATGTTCTGAACCCTCCGCACCACTGAGCCACCTCCCCGGCGGTCCCTTGTACCATGGCTTGTATCACCCTCCCCCCTGGTGGTTGGCGGGTCATATACCAGATGGCGGGGCTCAGATCAGGTCGCGTGCCAGCCGCCCGGTTGGTTGCGTGCTGTCTCGGTGTCGTGGCACGGCTTGCAAAGGCCGCGTCCGTACTGCGGGTCGTTCGGATTGAGCCCTAGCGCCTCGAGCTCCTTGCGTGAGCGGGGCCAGTGGTCGGCAACTGTCGACTGTGCAAGGTCGCACTCGACGCAGATCGGATCACGAGCGAGTACGGAACGTCGAAAGCGCTGGTGTGCTGCGCTGTTGTAGCCGCGCTGAGCTGCAGTCCCTCGTGCCCTGTCGGCGGTGTGACGGTGGTGTGCGCAGCGGCTGCCCTCTGCTGCGTCGTACAGCTGTGGGCAAGCGGCGACCGAGCAGACGCGCATGCTCATTCGTTCAACCCCAGTCGTCGGGCTGCAGCCAGTCGCGCTTGCGTGGCCGCCTGTCGTCGTCGTCAGCGCAGCGTCGGGCTGCTGCTTCGGATGAGTACCGGGTACCGCATGCCTCGCACTCGGTCACGACTGTGTGTCCTCGTGCTGCTTGTTTAGCTGGTCGGCTTCGATACGCAGCTGGTCGCGCTCTGCGGTGACGGTGGCTAGCTGTTCATGCAGTGTGGCCATCTCGTCGTCGTAGGTAGCGCCGGCCAGCACCCGGTTGATGGAGGCAATCTGGTTGCGGATGCGGGCCTGAAAACGGGCGTCGATGTCAGCGATGCGTTGGGTGAACTCTGTTTCGGTGATGCTCATGCCCACTGCTTCGGTCCCTGTCATTCATCGGCTCTTCGTGGGGTTCGAGTGCGACGCACCGCTGTGCGGTAGTGGTCATCGCTCACCCAAGTTCGCTCGTCAGCGGTTACCTAGGGCGGTGTCTGTTCAGTGCTCGTCGATGGTGCACTCGAAGCGTGTGGCAGAGGCGGCGGGGCTCGAACCTGCAATCGGCGGGTTTGGAATCCGCTGCGTTACCAATTACGCCACGCCCCATCGTGGTTCCGCGCTGAGCTCTGACCCGAACAGATCCCGACGCGGAAGTCAAAGGCTGTTGTTGTCGCGGTTGCAGCCTCCGCGTCCGTGTTCGGCGTTCTTGTCCCACGGCTGGACTCAATGAACTGGTCCCTCAACCAGTTGCGCCTGTCCTGCGCGGTGGTGCGCGCAGGGCATCCTCGCTAGCGAGGACGACATAGAACAGCGAACCGGTGCGGGCAGAGCGGATCGTGATGCCAGAGCATCGTCCCGCAAGCATCCTCACTGGTGCGCTGTTGGGGGCGACTACTCGCGCTAGGATCATCCAACGCACGAGGAGGGCAGCGTGGACTGGGCGGTAGTAGCTACATTCGCTGGCATCGGGGTAACAGCTGCACTTGGTGCTTTCACAACTGCGCGGGAGCAATCTCCGATGCGGCAGCTCGAACGTGTGACCGCGATTTTGAAAGACACGACTGAGTCTACGGCTGGGCGCGAAAGTCTTGAGGCGCTTCGCGACGAGCTGGCGGAGCGAATTCTTAATTCTTACCGAGCGCCACGCGAGAGGTTTGCCCTGTTCTACGTCTGGGCGTCTGCACTCTACGGGATCGGCCTTCTGGTTGCAGGCGTAGTTTGGGTCTTTCGAGCAGTGGGTGAAACGTTCGGTGAGGTCGAATTGCCAATCTGGGTGTTCTTTGCCATTGGTGGCGGACTCATCATTGTCGGCATTTTCCTACTGCGCTCGAGCTTCGAGGCGCTCAGAGATCGGCAGAAGTTCCGTGACAAGTGGCTCAGCGGTCCGAAGCCAAGAACTAGCGAAGCACCCAAGCTCTGAAGCTTGCGTGTGGACATCGATTGGAGCGCCCCGGCAGATTCGAACTGCCGGCCCACGAGTTAGAAGCTCGTTGCTCTTCCGCTGAGCTAGGGGCGCATTGCAATGCCCGCCCGGCTTAATGTCGGGCGGGCATGCGGTGTTACGGACATTCTAGCCCATGAATGAACACCCCCGCTATTCCGGGGTTGTCGGCGTGGCGTTGTTCACTTCGTCGATTGCCGCGTCCATGAGCCGTGTGAGTATCAGCTGTTCGAGTTCATGGCGCGACAATCGTGCGAGAGAGCGTTCAACAACGCTCCGTCCGCCGACGCTCATGGAGTCCACGAGCGCATCCCAGTACACGCGAGTTTCGTGTTCGTACTCGTCTTGAGCGTCCATGTGGTGAGGCTACCCAGAGACTGCGCGGTTCGACATGTCACGCAGACGCTTCCCGCGCCAGAGCTCTCGGAGCTGGTCGGCGTTGACGTAGACCGTGCCGTTGGCGGTGTGGGTGGCGAGTCCGTCGTTCTGGATGTACCGGTTGAGCGTCTGGGGGGTCAGGCGCATTTCGCTAGCCGCCTGTTTCTTCGTCCACCAGACGGTCGCTTCCGGTACGTTCTCGACCCTCATGTGCTGCACAAGCTTGCGCACGTCTGCATCTTTCAGCAGGGCGGTCGTGCTGCCTTCGAATCCGCAGTAGCTGCAGGAGAGGGTGAAGTCCGTCAGCTGTTCGGACTGCCACTCGACTCCCATGGTTTCGTCGTTGCTGCACACGGGGCAGGGGCGGGGGACCACTGGACGCGTGCCCCGTCCGGATCGTGGGAACTTCTTGCGCAGATCCCAGATGATGCTGGCGACGTCCTCGAAGTAGCCGCCTGCGTACTCGTGGCGTTCGATCTTGTCCTGGTGGGTCAGCAGCCACACGGTGACATTCCGAACGAGGATGCCCGCGCCTTCCGGTGTGATGCCGGCGCGGAACCCCTGCGTCTCGTTGACGTTCGACCAGGCGTACGTCGCTGTGACGGGCGGGGCGATGTGGAGAGCTTCAGACCAGTAGCTCACCCAGTTGAGCAACTGCGCGTAGGTGCTGTCGGCCGCATCGACTGCGTCGACTCGAAGTGGTGCTGGCGCTTCCTTGGAAGCTGGGCGGGGCTGGCCGTCGCTGCGCTGAGCGCCGGCCGGGGTGACCAGCGTGCGGACGTATGCGACGAGTCCGGGTGCTTCGTCGAGCCGCTGATGGGCTCGAGCGGCAGAGAGGGACAAGAGAACGGCTGGGTCGATGTCTTCGGTGATGGTGTCGGTCACGGTGCCTCCGTGGGCAGGTCGCGGCGCTCGCCGTATTCTTTGACGAGGCCGATGGTGCAAGTCGGGTGGTGGGAGAGGAACGCGGTGGCGTTCATGGCAGGTTGGCGCTCACCGCGCCCCTGCCTTCCAGCAGGTGCAACCTGCTGTCTCAAAGAGGGCCGCGTTGCACGGGGTGCTGCGGGTGTTCTCGTGGGGTGCGTTCTCGATTGCAAGACGCAGCCGGTCCAACTCGTCGGCGGCAACATCAAGTGCATCTGCGGCAGACCCCAACAGCCAGCCGTTGTCGGCGTTGTAGTTGTTGTCGTTGCACTGTGCAGCTAGTTTCCGCAGCGCGTCGCTGTCCACCGGGTCAGTCACGCTGCCTAACCTCGCTCTCGCTCAAACGCACCGGCAAGTGCAGAGCGGCGCACATCTCCTTGTGCTCCATGAACGCCGTGAACGCCTCCCTACGGGCCTCTTCGTGCCCTTCGGTCCATCCGGACGCCGCGGTGGCCACTCGCCCGCTAGGGCGGCGGTGGAGCAGCACCCAGGCGGTGTACTTCGCGTGCGGTCCAACGAGTACGGTTTCGATTTCGTACCCGTCTCGGCTGAGCAGCAGCGTTGGGATGCGGACGTTGGTTTCTCCGGTCATGTCGGGTTCCCTTCGCGCGGGCTTCATGCGGCGGATTCCCAACCGGTAACGGTCGGGTCGGTGATGCGGGAGTGTGCGCCATCCCAGTCGAGTCGGACGATGCCCGTTTCACCGTGGCGGTTCTTGGCGACGTCGAACGTGATGCTGATGTCGTCGAGCTTCTGCGTCTGCGGGTCTTTCTCGCGGTGCAGCAGGACGACCAAGTCGGCGTCCTGCTCGATCGCGCCGGACTCGCGGAGGTCAGACAGCTTCGGCTGGCCCGACAGTGTCGATTCGCTATTGCGGTTCAGCTGTGACAGCGCGATGACCGGAACGTGCAGGTCACGGGCAAGGATCTTTAGCCCGCGAGAGAACGTCGCGACCACTTCGTGCCGCGGGCTGCCAGCTGGACCTTCCATCAGCTGCAGGTAGTCGACGACGATTCCCGAAAGGCCAGCGTCGTGCTGCACCTGGCGAGCGTGCTGTCGAATCTCAGCGAGCGTGACAGACGAGCGGTCGTCGATCGCCACTCGGGGTGACACCTGCAGGAGGTTGGATCGGATCGTCTGCACGTCGCGGTCATCGAGCAGGCCGTTCTTCATGCGGTAGAGCGTGAGGTTGCTGTTGGCCGCGATGAACCGCTGGTGCAGTTCGTAGCGACCCATCTCGAGCGAGTTGAACGACACGCCTCCGTGGCCGGCGAGGGCCTGCGCGAGGTTCTGAGCGACGACTGTCTTGCCGACACCGGGCCTCGCGCCGAAGACGTATAGAGCGCCGGGGCGAAGTCCGCCGATCATGCGGTTGAGCTTCGGCCATGGCGTCGGCACGAACTGCTGCGCCTCGGTCATGTACTGAACCGTTTCCTCGACGATGTCTTCGAGGTAGGCGACCTTCGCGACGGTCGCGCCCATCGCGTTATCGACGAGCTGGTACACGAGCTCTCGGATCTGCCCCTGGTCGATGTCATCGCCGACTTGCTGCAGGCGCTGGCCAACGCTGGCGAGGCGACGCCGCAGGGCCGCGGTCGCGACTTCCTCGGCGTGCGTGGTGACGACTGCGTGGTACCAGCCGGCTTCGTACGCCTGGTCGATGTAGCGAACGTCCACCTTGGGCAGCATCGTCATGGTGACGTGGTCGACGGGGAGGCCGGTGTCGTGGCGTTGCCGCATGAGGTCGAACAGGTCGCCGTGGCGTCCGTCTTCGAAGTCGCGTCCGGCAAGGGCGATCCGGTCGAAGGCCCTGCCGTTGGTGTGCATGATCGCGCCGATAACGGCGAGCTCTGCTCGTGGGATTTCGGTGTCTTCGTTCATTCGGGTGGGGTGTATTCCTCTCTGCCTTCGTAGGCCGGCCGGCTGGTCTTTGCGAGCTGGTCACGTTGGGCATTCAGGCGTAGCTGGTCGTACTTGTCGCGGAGCTTCGACATCGACAAGATGTTCGATCGCCAGAACGAATCGGTGGTCGCCCAGTCGATTGCGCGCTTGACCTGGTCGACCGTTCGTCCATCGATGTCGATAAGTCGCCGTGCTGCGTCGATGTTGGTTTTGTTCCTCTTGGGTAGCTTCACCTCGTTGCGAGCCAGTGCTGCGTCGAGGTGTTTGAGAAGTTCGAGGACATCGGGTCTGATCGTCGCGTCAGCGACGTAAGACGTAGAAGTAACTTCTTTAGTAAGAGGAACATCGGGCGAATTCGCCCCGTGCATCGGGCGGATCTGCCGGATGCTTTCGGCGGATTCGCCAGATCCATCGGGCAGATTTGCCATTTCGGTGTTTGTGCGGATCGAGAGGGGTAGACCGGTCTGTTCGACCTCTTGTGAAGGCTGCGTCTCCGTGGCGGATTCGCCCGATGCATCTGGCAGATTTGCCATATCGGCGTTTGCAAGGATGCAGCGGTAGGAACGCTTGCGGTCGTACGGCCCTCCCAAGGCGTGATGTGCACCCTCGAGGTAGCCTTCCTTCTCGAGCGCTTCGAGGGCGCGGCGCACCTGATCGGAGCGCAAACCTGTCTCGTCTGCTATCTCGTCGCGGTTGACGCACCACCAACGTTCGCCTTCGCGGTCGTACGCAGATGGGCTGTTGTCGGTAGTGCGGAAGTAGATCCACTGCCAGACAATGGCGAGGTTCGCATTACCCATGCGCTTGATCAGTGCGGGACGAACGGTGATGAAAACTGCCCCGGCCGTATCGGCCAACGGCACCCCGGTCATGGAGCCTCCGTAACCCAGGTCGCGGATATGTCCGCTCGCCGGTTGTGGTGTGGGTCAGCGCCGGGATCGTGATCCCATGGCAGCTGAGTGCCCTTGTCGACGTTGCACTGGTCGCAGAGGGCGCTGAGGTTGTGACGGTGCGAGCACCCGCCCAGAGCAACCGGCACTCGATGATCGAGCGTGAGCACTACGGGGTAGGTGAACCACAGCGTGGTGTTCTGGCCCGCGATGTGCAGGGGCACGGGTCGCGATGCGTCCCCGGTGGATCTGCCGCACTCGGAGCACTGCCAACGTGCTTCGGCGAACATGATTCGCCGCCAGTGCGGGAGGCGTCGCCGACGAGGGAACGCCCCCCAGCAGGTGGCAGGCATCCACGGAAGATCCCAGACGGGCGTGAATCGCTCGAGCGCTGTCCCGGTCATACCTTGACCTGGTCGCGCACCGCCCTCGCGAGCATCGTTGCCACGGCCGGCAGTTGCGTGTTGACGTCTGTGGCGCTGAGCTTCCCGGATTGCGCGTACTTCGCGATTCGGAGGACGTTCTGCAGCTGCAGGAGGATCGGCCAGGAGATGCCGAGCGGGTTGCTCGGGTCCGGGTTCTCGGGTGTCCGAACGGCCATGATGTCGTGCGCGATTCGGTCGACGAGCTCGACTGCCTCTACCAGCTCGTCGAGGTTGTCGGTGGGCAGCTGCGCGGGGATGTGGGGAATGATGTCCCACTGGAAGTCGCCGTTTGCTTCTGTGTGCCCGTACCCGGCTGCTGTGAGCTCGGTCGCTGCGGCCCGTGCGTCGTCGAGCGTCCACGTGCCACCTTCGATGTCGAGCAGGTCATGCATCTGGTAGGACACGGACAGGTGGTCGCGCAGCGCCTCGCGTGCGGGTGCTGAGAGGGCCTGGCTGATGACGATGTGGTGGGTCATTCGGGTTCTCCTGCATCTGCGACGGCGGAACTGGTGGCAGTCGTGGAGTCGTTGGTCAGCACCGCTCGGACTGCCGCTGTTGCGGTGAGCAGGTCGCGTGCGAACTTCTCGAGGGCGTTGAGGCTGTTGAGCGTCGATTCCGCCTCGCCGACACCGGCTGTGACGCGATAAGCGCCGGGGTGGGCCTTCGTGCTGTCGTCCTCGTCGATCACGTCGCATCGGTGGACGTTGATGTCGAACGTGGCGGCAGAGCGACCAGGCGAGGGGGAGCCGGGGAGTGGAATGGCGGCGACGGTCCCGTAGTGGTCGGTGATGTCTCGATCGCGCCCGTTGATCGTGATGACGTCGTTCTCGGAGAGCTCTGCCCAGAAAGGAGCGTCAGCGGCGTTGACGGTCATCGGATGACCGCCCCTCGTCCGTTGAGGACTGCGGCGTAGGCCGACGCTTCCTGGTATGCAGCGGAGAACGCGAGGAAGTCAGATGCGGCGAGCGCCATGTCGTCGGACACTTCTGCGTAGACCGACCACGCGTGGTCCTGTCCGTCGAGTCGTTCGACGTTGACGGTCCAGCCTTCACCACGCTTCTCGTCGGCGTGGTGCAGTTCGGCCAGACCGGTCCGGCCGTCCATGCCGTCGATGTGTTTCGTGTTGTCGCAGCCGAGGATTGGGCACGGCTTGGGCGGGTCCTGCATCAGCCGGACAACCGCCTCCGTGACCTTCCGCATGTAGCTGGTGGTTGGTGCGATCATGCCGTCCTCCACCTTCGCGAGGTAGGCGGTCGATGTGCCTGCCATCGCAGCGACGAGGGGCTGTGACACCCCGTGGCTGGTGCGCAAGGCCTTGAGGGACGCGCCGGCGCGGTTCTGGGTCTTGCTCATGCGGTCACCTCTGAGGTCGCGTCGATCATCATTTCCAGCTCAAGCTGCGCGAGCGGGTCGGAAGCGCGGAGGCCGCGCGTCTGGCGGTAGAACACACGGCTGCTGCTGCGGTAGTGGGACCGCCACCAGCGCTCGGGGAAGCGAGCCCACTCGCCGTTGGGGAGGGCTGCGCAGTCCCGCTCGATCTGTTCGACTTCCGCCGCGGTCGCTCCCTGGTAGATGAAGACGATGAACAGCTTTTCCGAGGGCACTCGGTGGATCTGAAACAGCCAGCGAATGACGTCGCCGTTCTCGTCGACACCAACACGAGCGCTGTTGGCCTTGGCGTCCCGGAACCGAACGCCGTGGTCGGCGTACTTCCGTCGCTGCTGGGCGGTGGGGGCGAACGCGGCCATCAGGCGGTCACCTCCTGCGGTGCGCGGTGGAACGATGCGGCGAACGTGAGGTCGGCCATGTTCGGGGTGATGCTGTCGAGGATGTAGACGCCGACGACGGTGAAGATGAACTGGTAAGAGTCGTCCTCGTCGTCCCACCCCCACTGCCGCCCCGGCTCCGGATCGGTACCGAGGTGGCCCGGGTTGGCGGGGTCGATGATGTCGGCGGTGACCTCGTCGCGGTAGGCCGGGCTTCCGAACGGCCCCTGACGGTGGATGGCGACGTACCTGTCACCGACCTTCGGAGTCCCGCTCGACCCGTAGACCGGGTACGAGTTGACGTAGGCCATGGGGAGCTCGAGGGTGTCGGTGCCGTGCTGCTCGATGACCTGCTGGCCCGTGAGCGGCTGCTGTGCGATGATGGCGGTGTTCATTGCTCTTCCTTCGTGGAGGGTCCGAGGGCCTGTCGTTGCAGCGACGGGCCTTCGCTGTTTGTGGGAGTGGTCAGTGCCAGCGGTTGCGGTACTCGTCGGCTTTGGGGCTGTCGGACTGCTCGGGCTTCCGCGGCTTCGGGCGGCGGCGGTATGTCTGGACCGCGAACAGCAGCCAGACGAGCGCGGCGAGCGCCAGCAGCACGAGCGGGTCGTTGTGCATATCGGGCACGTTCATGGGGTGTCCCTTCGGTGTGGATGTGCAGAAGTGGACGCCAGCACCCGCTGTCACCAAGAACCACCGACGTTTCAGCCGGCACCTCGGGGTCTGACGTCTAGTGCCCGCCGTCGAGTGCCGATCCCGACGTGCCCCCGACAGCCGCAGATGCGGTGCCTCCTGGGGACGGGCTGTGTTCTGTGCGGTCGCTGCCGATCGCGGGACAACTTGAGGGAGCACCCCTGCCGGGGCTGCCTACGGCGCGACGAGGGGTAATGCCGTCCCGTTCACCACAACGGGGCGCGCACACTTGCGGTTCGACCGCCTCTGTTCCTCTGTATGTCGCTCGCTGGCGCATTGGCGCTGGTGCGTCGTCCTGCGAGCTATGTGGGTGTTGCGTGAGCCACGGCGGTTTCGAACCGCTGGCACCGACCTCGTCGGCGTGGCCCTGTGTTGCAGAGCGGGATGGTCAGTCCGGCGACTGGCCGGGGGTGGACTCGCGGTGCTGAGCCAGGTAGGCGTCGAGGTCTTCGACGCGGTAGCCGAGCAGTCGGCCTTGCTTGACGGCGACTGGACCCTTGCGAAGCGAGCGCCAGTTGAGGAGCGTCTTCGGGGCAACGCCGATGTAGTCAGCCGCCTCGTGACTGCGGAGCAGCGCGCTCATGACGCCGCCGCCAGGACATCGACCGTGAAGAGGGAGTCGAGCGGCACGGAGGGAAAGGCGAGCTTCATGCGGGCCATGAACGAGTTGGACGGGGCTGCCTGTCCGGTGCTGACGCGGTACAGGGTGGCTCGGTTGACGCCGATGAAGCGGGCGAACTCTGAGTCGTTCTGCAGCTCGTGAGCCCTTCGCAGCTCGTTGAGCTTGGGCACGTTGAGGACTAGGGTTCCTGCGGGTGTTGCGTTGGTGAAGCGGCTCTGCGCGGCTTTCGGGTTGCTCTGCATGCGAACAAGGTACGTCCGGTTATGCGTCAACGCAACGACATTGCGCGGTGTGTCTACGGCGTGTCGCGCCGCATACCCCATGTTTCCAGCCCAGTTCGGGGGCAAAGATGTTGCGCGCACGCAACACCTGGTGCTACGTTCGCGCCGTGGATATGGACACGACTTGGCCTGAGTACCTGCGCGCGCTGTCGAACAATCAGTCGGCGATCGCGCGAGCCGCAGGGGTGAACACAGGGACGGTGAGCCGCTGGATGAGCGGGCAGAGCCTCCCGAAGGCCGAACAGGTCATCAACGTCGCTCGCCGCTTCGACGAGAGTCCGCTTGCTGCGCTTGTCGCGGCGGGCTACCTCGACGCCGCCGAGATTCCGTCCGGCATGACGATGCCCCGCATGCTGCAGCTCAAGCGGTTCACCGACGTAGAGCTCGCCAAGGAGAGCTACCTGCGCGCCATCGTGCGCAGAGACGGGCCTTGGGACGAGGAATACTTCGCAGCTATGCCGAAGCGCGGCCGGAAGGCTGAGGAAGTGTCGGACGTTCATGCGACCGTTGAAACAGATCAGGACGACGTGACGATTCTCGCTCTGGCAGACCCTGCTGCCGCTGCCGCTGCCGCTGCCGCTGCCGCTGCCGACGTCGCGGACGTTGACGAGGACTTCGATGTTGAGCCGGAAGCCGGCGAGCGCCAGGCGACCTACGGACTTGCAGCGAAGCGGGGTGCGAGGAAGGCGGACGAGCCGCGTGCAGAATGATCCCGACCGCGCCGGTCCGTTATCGCTCACGAGTTGGGGCATGTGTACTACGGGCATTCATGCGACCTCGGTGTGAGCAGCGCGATCGCACGCCAGGCGGACGCATTCGCCGCAACGTTGCTGATCGACCCGCTCGAATATGCGCGCTGCGAGATGTTCAACGCAGACGTCCATTCCATCGCCGATGACCTGTGCGTCACCGTCGACATTGTTAAGGCATTCCGACGCCACGTCCTCAACCGGATAGGCGATAGGACGTATGCTGGTCATAGAAGGGTTGGCTAATGGCACGACCGCCGCTGGTACTTGGCACTTGGGGTGCGATTAGTCGCACCCAGCAGAGCGCGGGGAAGTGGACTGCAAGCGCCAGGTTCCGCGACTTCGATGGCGTGACGCGCAAGGTCGCGCGTCAGGGGTCAACTGGTCGGCGCGCAGAGGATGCTCTGGTGGAGCACCTTCGTGACCGTGTCCGCACCCATGGATCCGACCTGACTTCTGAGAGCAAGGTTTCGGAGCTTGCCTCGCAGTGGGTAGCCGTGCTCGAGAAGCTTGGGCGCGCTCCCTCTACCGTCCAGCAGTACAAGCTGTCCCTCGAAACGAACGTGCTGCCCGCCCTGGGTGGCGTGCGCTTGCGCGAGGCAACAGTCCCCGTCATCGATCGAGTGGTGGAGACGCTGTCAGTGCGGCGCGGGCCGGGGGCTGCGAAGACTGCCCGCGTGGTCCTGAGCGCGATGTTCGCACTTGCCGTTCGCCGTGGCGCTGTCGCCACGAACCCCGTCCGCGAAGCACAGGCGGTCCGCATGGAACGCAAGGAAGTGAAGGTCGTTCCCCTCGCCGAGGTTCGGAGGCTCCGCGTCGATCTGCGAGCTTGGGACGCGGGCCTCGACCACGCACGCCGCCAGCGGACGACCGACCTCGCAGAACCGATCGACATGCTGTTGGGGACGGGCGTCCGCACAGGCGAGCTCGTGGCCCTCAGGTGGACTGACCTTGACTTGGACGTTGCTGTGCCGACCGTCACCATTCAGGCGACTGCCGTGCAACTGGACGGCGTTGGGCTGATCCGGCAGGAACGCCCAAAGTCCGATTCAGGTTTCCGCCGACTGCAGCTGCCGGTGTTCGTGTGGGAGATGCTGGTGCGACGCCGCGAACGGTCCTACTCCGATTGGGTGTTCCCGTCCTCGACAGGCACGCTACGGTCCCCAGCGAACATGCGCCGGCAGTGGCGCGAGTTCAAGCAAGCGAACGACTACCCGGATTGGGTGACGCCCAAGTCGTTCCGCAAGACGGTGGCCACGGCCATCAGAGACGGTGCCGACATCGAGGACGCGGGTGCGCAGCTCGGCCACTCCAACTCTGCAGTCACGCGCAAGTTCTACGCGGCACGTGAGTACCTGGGACCGGACGTGCGGAGCATCCTTGACCAGTTCGGGGAGAGCGCATGAAGCGACTGATCTACGGTTCGTTCGCGGTGCAGGTTGCCGACGATCTTGCGGAGTGGGTGAGCGTGGCCAGCACGGAGTTCGCGTGTGCAGGTCGAGCCATCGCGGTGCCGGTTTCCGGGTTCGACATCAGCGGTGATCCTGAGGAACGTCAGCTCGTCGTCGGAGTTGGCATTCCGTTGGCGATCATGGACGCGGAGCCACACGAAGAAGGCCCCAACACCCTTCGCTGCATCGCGTGGATCCGCGACGAGGTGGAGTCGCTGCAGCAGGAGCTTGCCGGTCCGGACGAGTAGCCGGTGACTACCGCTTACCCGGCGCTTTGCTCGGGATTCTGCGGGATGTCTGGGGTTGCGACGGGACCAGTAAGACAACGTTTGGGCTGGTCAGGGGAACAATAGGGGAGTTAGCGGGAAGTGTCGGGATAGTCCCTCCCTATTCGCCGAGTTGTGGGTTCGAGTCCCACCGGGGGTACGCACCGCGCGGTCGCGCCGCCGCGCCGGTCCGCCGCGCCGCCGCGCCGGTTCGGCGCGCCGCCGAGACTCGGCCAGGCGGACAGTTTCGCGGCCTCCGCACCGCGAAACTGTCCGCGGAGCCGAGACTCGGGCTCCCACGGCCGGTCCGCGCGGGCG